>JAEZJH010000378.1 GCA_023436385.1 Pseudomonadota bacterium | reverse complement strand
CTGCGGATGCGGTCGAGGTCTACCATGGGCCCGGACGATACGCAGCCGGGGCTCCGGCGGGCAAGCGAACCGCGAGCGTGCGGTGGTAGGTTCCGGCCGTGCGCAAGCTCCTCCTGACGCTCTCCATTTCGCTCGCCGCGATGCTCGCCGCGGTCTCGCTCGCGTCCGCCCGGGGCGGCGGCCAGCCCTCGGCCCACGCCGCGCCCGCACCGGCGGTTCCAGCGGTTCCGGCGGCGTCGGCTGCGGCCGATGGCCGGCTCGCGGTGGAGATCCTCGACGTCGGCCAGGGCGACGCGATCCTGATCACCTCCCCCACCGGCAAGCGGGTCCTCGTCGACGGCGGCCCACCGGAGGCGGGAGCGCGCCTCGCCGCCGCCCTCGCCCGCCGCGGGATCGAGTCCCTCGACCTCGCGGTGCTCACCCACCCGCACCTCGATCACCTGGGAGGCCTCCGCGCCGCGTTCCGGCAGGCGCCGCCGAAGCTCTTCCTCGATCCGGGGATCGACCATCCGGTGAAGGCCTACGAGCGGCTCCTCGACGACCTGGGCCGGAGGAAGGTCCCGATCCACGCGGCGGTGGCCGGCCGGAAGATCGACCTGGGCGGCGGCGCGGTGGCGGAGCTGCTCTGGCCCCCGGCGGCTCCGCCCCAGCGCCTCGACGTCAACGACCGCGGCGTGGTCCTCCGGGTCTCCCTGGGCGAGACCGCCTTCCTCCTCGCCGGTGACGTGGGCGCTCGCACGGAGGTGCTGCTCCTCCGCGGCGGGGCGGAGCGGCTCCGGGCCCGGGTGCTCAAGGTGGGCCACCACGGCTCGAAGAACTCCAGCTCGACGCGCTTCCTCGACGCGGTCGGCGCCCGGGAGGCGGCGATCTCCGTGGGCGCGGGCAACCCCTACGGCCATCCCACCGAGTCCGCGCTCGGACGGCTGACGGCGAGCGGCGCGACGATCCGGCGGACCGACCTCGACGGGACGATCTCCTTCGTCACCGACGGCCGCGAGGTCCAGGTGCGCACCGGTCCGGAAGCGGGGCCGGTGCCCAAGGTGAAACGGAGGCGGCGATGAAGGCGACCGTGGACGCGGTGGAGGCGGGCCTCGCCCGGCTGGTGCTCGACGACGACTCCTCGTTTACCCTGCCGGCGAAGCTCCTGCCCCGGGGAACGAGGGAGGGCGACCGGGTCGAGCTGACCCTGACCCGCGACGAGGCCGACACCCGGCGGGCGCGGGAGCGGATCGCCGCGAAGCGCCGGGCCCTCTCCCGGGACGACGACGGCGGGGACATCGAGCTGTGAGCCCGCGCAGCGAAGCGCGTTAGAGCAGCTCCACCAGCCGCTGCCGGGCCGCGGCGCGCGTCGCCTCGTCGGGCGCGGCGGCCATCGCCCGCTCCCAGATCTCCACCGCCTTCCGCCGGAAGCCGCGGCGCGTGTAGAGCGCGGCGAGGGCGTGGAGCACGTCGAGGAGGTCGGGCTTCAGCTCGATCGCCCGCTCGTAGGCGGCGATGGCGCCGTAGTCGTCGCCGGCCTCCTGGGCGCTCCGCCCGACGGCGACGTGGAGGCGGGGGATGAAGGGATCCTCGAGGACCGCCTGCTCGAAGGAGCGCCGCGCCTCGCGGAGACGGCCGGCCTTCAGGTGATCGATCCCGTTCCGGTAGGCCTCCTCCGCGGCGAAGGCGCAGTTCTGCTGGGGCCGGGAGGCGCCGGCGAGGACCGCCTCGATCCGCCGGACCAGGTCGTCGAGGCGGAACGGCTTCTCCACGTAGTCGTCGGCGCCGTAGGTCTCCTTCACGTCCTGGGCGAAGCGCCAGCCACGGTAGACCGCGCTCATCATCACCACCGGGAGGGAGCCGAAGCGGATCGACCCCTTGATCTTCCGGCAGATCTCGAAGCCGTGGAGCTCGGGGAGCATGGCGTCGAGGAGCACCAGGTCCGGCCCGAAGGTACGGATCTTCTGGAGCGCCTCGACCCCGCGCAGGGCCACCTCCACCCGGTAGCCGCGCGCGCCGAGCGCCCGCTCGAGGAGCCGACAGATCTCCGGCTCGTCGTCGACCACCAGGATCCGGCGCCCCTCGCCCGCGGCGCGCTCGGCCTCCGCCGGGACGGTGGGGAAGAGCGGCTCGTCGTCGCCGCCCCAGAGGAGCGGCAGCTCGCCGGGGATGGCGTCGGCGGGAACGCCGATGGGCGCGACGATCGCCAGGTCCGGCACCCGGGCCCGGGCCGGCTCGACCCGCCGGCCGACGAGGAGCGCCTCGCCGGCCGCACGGGCGGCGTAGCCCGCGTCGATCGCCTCGAGGAGCGGACCGACCAAGGCGACGTGGGGGACGACCTCGCGGCCGCTGGCGAACCGCACCTCGTCGACCGCCTTCCGATCGCCGGGGTCGGCCATCGCCAGGACGATCCGGGCGTCCCCCCGCTCGATCGGGAGGATCCGCCGTTCCCGGGCGGCGGCCCGGGGCACGAGGGCGAACCCGGAGGTCCGGAGCACCGAGCGCGAGAGGTCGATCCCGGGCACGCCCTGCTGGATCGCCAGCGCCCGGAGCAGGCTCGCCTCGGTGGCCAGCCCCTCCTGCCAGAGCTTCGTCGCCAGGCAGCCCGGCTTCGCTGCCAGCCGCTCCAGCTCGGGCCTGGAGACGACCCCCAGCTCGAGCAGGTGATCGCCGAGACGTCGGTGCACGCTCCCCTCCCGCGACGTGCAGAATCCGCCGATGCTAGCGGCCTCCACGAGGTGTCGCAAGGCGCCCGATCCCTGCGTGATTCCTTGACAACCTTGCGGCCCTCGTCTATCCGTCGCCAGCTTCCGTCCCCGGCCAGCATCCCCGCATCGACGAGGTAACGGCATGAGCCCTGCGAAGGATCTCGGCACCAAGCACACCTGCTGGAAGTGCGAAACCAAGTTCTACGACCTCCGCAAGGCGGTCCCGCTCTGCCCGAAGTGCGGCGCGGACCAGCGCGAGAGCCCGGCCCTCAAGGCCCCGGTGAAGGAGGCGAAGAAGCCCGCCCCCAAGGCCGCGAAGGTCCGCGAGCCGATCCTCGACGAGGCCCCGGAGGAAGAGGAGGAGCTCCTCCCCGAGGACGAGGCCGACGAGGGCGACGAGGGCGCCGAGGAAGAGGAAGAAGAGATCTGACCGCCTACCGCGGGCAGGCGGTCACGAGCTGTTGACTGGCGGGCACCTGCCGGAGAGGCGGGTGCCCGTGGAAGCCCCACGGCCTACCCGCCTCCCGCCGCCGTGGGCACCGCGACGCCGGCAGACGGCTACCGCAGCCCGGCGAGCAGCTCCCGCGCCTCGTCGGCGAACTCGCCCTGGGGCGCGAGGTTCAGGTAGCTCTCGAGCAGCTCCCGGGCCTGTTTGCCCTGCCCCTTCTGCCCGGCGGAGATCCGGCCCAGGAAGAAGTACGGCGGCGCGTAGGTGGGCCCGACCTCGGTGGCCCGGGCGTAGCGCTCGAACGCCTTCGCCAGGTCCCGGTCCGGCCCTTCCTCGTGGATCCGGCCCAGCTCGGTGAGCGCGAGGGCGAGACCGACACCGCCGCCCGAGCCGACGTACTCCTTCACCGCCTGGTCGAGCGCCTCCCGGGCCCGGTTCCAGTCCTTCGCCTCGCGGAGGATCTGGCCGACCCTGGCCCGGGCCTCGCCGTTCTTCCCGCCGTCGACCTCGATCGCCTTCTCGTAGGAGGCCTTCGCCGCGGCCGCGTCGGGGAGCGCGCGCTGGGCGTCGCCGAGGAGCACCAGGATCTTGCCGCTCGAGGGGAACGCCTTCGAGGCGGTCTGGAGCGCCTCGACCGCCTCCTTGGCGCCGCCCTGCTTGGCGAGGAGCGCCCGGGAGAGATCGACGTAGAAAGAGGCCCGCTTGTCGTCGATGCGGATCGCCTGCCGGATCTCCGCCACCGCCCGATCGACCTGGCCCTCCCGGAGCAGCCGCCGGCCGCGCATCAGCCGGATGTCGGGGTTGGAAGGATCGAGGGTGAAGGCCTCCTGCTCGAGCCGCTCCGCCTCGCCGGCCTTGCCCCGGGCGAAGAGCAGCTGGGCCCGGGCGAACTTGGCGAGGGCCAGCTGCCGCGCGGAGATGGCGCCGGACGGAAGCCCGAGGACCCGGGCGATCTGCTGGTCGGCCTCGGCGAGCAGGGTCTCCCGCTCCTCCTTGGGCCGCGCGCCCTCGTTGGCGTCGAGGACCAGGAGCGCCTTCCCGAGGAGCGAGTCGGCGTGGTCCTTGTCGAGCCGGAGGGCCGAGTCGTAGAAGGTCCAGGCGTCGGCATCGAGGCCCCGGCGGCGGTTCAGCTGCCCCAGGGTGGAGAGGGTGCGAACGTTGTTCGGCTCGAGGGCCTGGGCCTGCTTCAGCGACACCGCCGCCTGGTCGAGGTTGCCCCCGTACATCTGGATGGTGCCGAGGGCGGCGAAGAGCAGCGCCGAGCGCTGGCCGGCGTCGAGGACCTCCCGGATCGCCCCCACCGCGCCGGCCTCGTCGCCCTTGAAGAAGCGGATGTAGGCATCGGCGGCGAGGATCCGGCCGTGGGTCTCGCCCGCGGCCTTGGCCCGCTCGAGGTGCTCCTCGGCCTGGCGCTGGAAGTCCTCGCCCTCGCCCTGCTCGCCCCAGCGG
>JAEZJH010000351.1 GCA_023436385.1 Pseudomonadota bacterium | reverse complement strand
GACACGAGGAGCGCGAGCGCCGGGATGCCGACCCTGCCCCTCCCCATGTCGCCTCCGCCCGAAGCCGGGGGAACCGATCGCTCCATCCGCTCCGACGTCCGGCGCGCTCGCCCCTGGCCGGACCACGAAGTGGCCAGCGTCCCAGCGGCGATCGAGGGCGTCAAGGGCCAGGAACGCGAACGCCGCGGCGCGGGGCGGAACCCCACGGCGCGGCGTCGCGAAAACCGGGCGAGCCCGGGCGGATCGGCGGACCTAGTTGGCGGGCTCCACCGGCACCGCCTTCGCGGGCGCCTCGGCCTTCGCCGGCTCACCCACGCCCAGCTGCCAGATCACGAAGGACCACTTGTCGGCCTGCCGCTCCACCAGCTTGCCGATCATGTCGGCGCCGGTGTGGCCGGCGTTCCGCTCGATCCGGAGGATCGCCGGGCCGCCGGTGGTGGCGTGCTGGATCGCCGCGGTGAACTTCCGGGCGTGCATCGGGTCGACGCGGTCGTCCGAGTCGGCGGCGTCCATCAGCATCGCCGGGTAGGCGGTGCCGGGCTTCACGTGCTGGTACGGCGAGTAGGAGAGGATCGCCGGGAACAGCTCCGGATCCTCGGCGGAGCCGTACTCGGAGATCCAGGTCCGGCCCGAGCCGAAGAGGTGGTAGCGAACCATGTCGAGGAGCGGCACCGCGCAGATCACCGCCTTGAACAGCTCGGGCCGCTGCACCATCGCCGCGCCGACCAGCAGCCCGCCGTTCGACCCGCCGTAGATGGCCAGCTTCTCCGGCCGGGTGTAGCCCTCGCGGATCAGGAACTCGGCGGCGCCGGTGAAGTCGTCGAAGGTGTTCTGCTTCTTCTCGAGCATCCCGTTCCGGTGCCACTCCTCGCCGTACTCGCCGCCGCCCCGGAGGTTCGGCATGGCGAAGACGCCGCCGCGCTCGAGCCAGGGGTAGAGGCCGCCGTCGAAGAACGGGGTCCGGGAGACCTGGAAGCCGCCGTAACCGGTCAGGTAGACGGGGTTGTGGCCGTCCCGCTTCAGGTCCTTCCGGTGCACGAGGAACATCGAGATCTTCGTGCCGTCCTTCGACGGGTACCAGACCTGCTCGACGGTGTAGGGCGAGGGATCGACCGGGACCTTCACCTCGCTGAAGAGCTCGAGCGCCCCGTGCTTCACCGAGGTCCGGTAGATCTGCATCGGCTGGGTGAAAGAGACGAAGGAGAAGTAGGCCTCGTCCTCGTCCTCGCGGCCGACCAGGTTCGAGGTGGAGCCGATCCCGGGGAGCTGCACGTCGCGGACCAGCTTGCCGTCGAGCTCCCGGACCTGGAGGGCGGAGGCGGCGTTCTGCAGGTACGCCAGGGCGAACCGGCCGCCGACGATGGCCATCCCGTCGAGGGTGGCGTCGGCGCGCTCGGCGACGACCTCCTTCCACTTCTCCACCGCCGGGGCCTTCGGGTCGGCGACCATCACCCGCCACTTGGGCGCGCCGTCGTTGGTCTTGACGAAGAACTTCCCGGCGTGGGGCCGGACCTCGTAGATGAACGGCCGGCCCACCGCCAGCGGCGTCCACTTGCCGTTCTTCGCCTGGAGATCCTGGAACCAGACGTCGGTGGAGTTCCAGCCGTGGGCGACGGTGACCAGGAGCCACCGGCCGTCGCGGGAGACCTCGGCGCTGATGAACTTCCGCGGATCGCCGGTCCTCTCCCGGACCAGCTTGTCGGCCTTGGGATCGGTGCCGAGCCGGTGGAACCGCACCTCGGCGTAGCCGGGCCGCTCGGAGACCGGGATCGTCGGATCGGTGGGCAGGTAGGTGTAGTAGAAGCCGTCGCCGGTCGGCGTCCACGACGGATCGGCGTACTTGGCGCCCTCGATCACGTCGACCTCCGACCGCTTCCCGGTGGCCACGTCGAGGACGTAGAGGGTGGCCTCGTCGGAGTTGTTGGCCTTCACCGAGAAGGCGACGCGCGTGCCGTCCCAGCTCGGCACCCAGGTGCCCAGGGAGGAGCTGCCGTCTGCCGACCAGGCGTTCGGATCGAGGAGCACCCGCTCGGCGCCGTCCTTGCCGTCCTTCACGTAGACGATCGCCTTCTCCCGGTCGGCGTGCCGCCGCGAGAAGAAGTAGCGATCGCCCCGGTGCGCCGGCGGGTAGAGGACGTCGAGGTAGTAGAGTTCCTTCAGCCGCTCGAGCAACGCCTCGCGGCCGGGGAGCCGCGTCAGCGCCGCGCGGGCGACGTCGTCCTGGGCCTTCATCCAGGCCTGGACCTCGTCGCTCTTCTCGTCTTCGAGCCAGCGGTAGGGATCGACGAGGGTGACGCCGTGGACGACCTCGGTCACCTCGTCGCGGCGGGTCGCCGGATAGATCGGGTGCGTGGGCATGACGTGGGTGACCTCGGCCTCGACCGGCGGCGGCACCGCGGGGCGGGAGCCGGCGCACGCGGCCAGTGCGGCGAGGGCAAGCGGTAGGAGGAGGCGGAGAGTTCTCATACGAGGGTCGTTCGCACGATCGCGGGGGAAACTCAACCGATCTCCCGCCCCTCGCCTTCCCCCGGTCCTCCCGCCCGACACCGACGCAGCGCGCCGCACGTCTTCCCCCACACGGCCCAGGGGGCCGCGCCCCGCCCGGCGTCGACGAGCCGGGCCGCGTTGGCCAGGGCGACGTGGGAGAAAGCCTGGGGAAAGTTGCCCAGATGGCGGCGGCCGACGGGATCGTAGCTCTCGGAGAGCAGGCCCACGTCGTTGACGAGGCCGAGCAGCCGCTCGAACAGCTCCCGGGCCTGTTCGTGCTCGCCCTGGAGGACCAGGGCGTCGACCAGCCAGAACGAGCAGGCGAGGAAGGCGCCCTCCCCCGGCGGCAGCCCGTCGATCCCGGTCTCGGTGCGGTAGCGGAGGAGGAGACCGTCGTGGGTCAGCTCCCGGCGCACCGCGGCGACGGTGCCCCGAACCCGGGGATCCTCGGCCGGCAGGAACCCCACCAGCGGAATCTGGAGCAGCGCCGCGTCCACCGTCCCGGAGCCGAAGGCCTGGGTGAACGAGCGCAGGTGCGGATCCCAGGCGCGCTCGCAGACCTCCCGGTGGATCTTGGCCCGGAGCCTTCGCCACCGATCGACCGGGCCCTCGAGACCGAGCCGCTCGACGCCCGCGATCGCCCGATCGACCGCCACCCAGGCCATCACCTTCGAGTGGGTGAAGTCCCGGGGCGGTCCCCGCACCTCCCAGATCCCGTGGTCGGGCCGGCGCCAGTGCTCCTCGAGGAACTCGAGGAGCGCCCGCTGCAGGCCCCAGGCATCCTCCTCCGCGACGATCCCGGCGATCCGGGCCTCGTGGAACGAGTCCATCACCTCGCCGATCACGTCGTGCTGGATCTGGGAGACGGCGAGGTTGCCGATCCGCACCGGCCGGGCCCCCTGGTAGCCGGGGAGCCAGGGCACCTCGAGTTCCTGGAGCCGCCGCTCGCCGGCGAGGCCGTAGACGATCTGGAGCTGGGAAGGGTCGCCGGCGATCGCCCGGAGGAGCCAGTCGCGCCAGGCCCTCGCCTCGTCGAGGAAGCCGGCGTCCACCAGGGCGTCGATGGTGAAGGTGGAGTCCCGGAGCCAGCAGAAGCGGTAGTCCCAGTTGCGCACGCCGCCGGGCTGCTCGGGCAGCGAGGTGGTGGGCGCGGCGACGACCCCGCCGGTGGGCGAGTAGGTGAGGGCCTTCAGGGTGAGGAGCGAGCGGAGCACCGCCTCGTGGTAGGGGCCGCCGCCGTGGAACCGGCCCGACCACTCGCGCCACCAGGACTCGGTCTCCTCGATGGCCCGGGAGGGATCGCCCACCGGCGGCTCGGGCTCGTGGGAAGGGTGCCAGCGGAGGAGGAAGGTGGCCCGCTCCCCTTCGCCGACGGTGAAGCGGGAGACCAGGGAGGTGTCGCGGACCTCGCCCTGGACGTCGCCGTAGAGCGTCAGACTGTCCGGACCGGCGAGGAACACCACCCGGCGGCCCTCGCCGCGGATCCAGGGGACGGTGCCGCCGTAGCCGAAGCGGACGGTGAGGTCGGCGCGCATCGGCACCCGGCCGTTCCGGACCCGGACCTCCCGGAGGACGTCGGGATCGCGATCCCGGGGGGGCATGCAGTCGGAGACCACGGCGGTGCCGGCGTCGGTGACGAACTCGGTCTCGAGGACCAGGGTGCCGGGCCGGTAGCGGCGGCGGACCTCGCGGACCGGCCCGTCCGGCGCGATCCTCCAGCGGCCGTGCCGCGCGTCGCCGAGGAGCGCGGCGAAGCAGGCGTCGGAGTCGAACCGCGGGAGACAGAGCCAGTCGATCGAGCCGTCCCGGCTCACCAGCCCGGCCGCCTGGGTGTCACCGATGAGCGCGTAGTCCTCGATCGCCCGTGGCATCGCGGGAAGAGTAGCCACCGCCGGCGGGGGAGGCGTTTACGGCACGAAGAACCGGCGGATGAGCGCCCTCGCTCGCCTGGACCGCCGATCGGGCTACAATCGGCTCGTTCTCGGGCCGTTGGGCCGGCCGGCACTCGGTCGGAGGCGGGAGGGTACCGTCCCGATCCCGCGCCCCGGCGCCGAGCGCCGCCTTGCCCCGCGGCGACCTACCGAAGGAGGTTTGGGTGTTCTCGCGCACGCTCGTCCCGGTTCCCTTCGTCGCCGCCCTGGCCCTCGTCTCCGTGGCCGGCTGCTCCACCGAAGACGACCCGACGCCCCATCCCGCCGGGTCCCGGGTGGCCTGGTGCCGAATGGTGGAGCCGGCCGTCCTGGAGACGGCGCCGGGCCGGGCCTTCTCCGCCACCGCCCGGGTCCGGGTCCCGGGGCTCACCGACCTGACGCCCGGGCCCGATCCCGACGTCAATCTGGTGGCCAAGATCGGCTGGGGACCGTACGGCACCATGCCCAGCAACCCGGGGGCGAGCGGGGACTGGACCTGGCGGGGCGCGAGCCCGAAGCAGGACTGGGACGGCGCGGCGGCGGGAGAACCGGACGTCGACGAGTACCGGGCGACCACCTCCGCCCCCGGCGTCGGACGCTACGGCCTCGCCTTCGCCTTCTCCGGCGACGGGGGCAGGAGCTGGCTGCTCTGCGATCTCGACGGCGCCGAGGACGCCGGCGGCTTCTCCCCGGAGAACAGCGCCGAGCTGGTGGTCCGATCGGTCGAGAACATGTGCGATCCGAACCCCTGCACCGTGACCCCCCTCCCCGCCTGCGAGGGCACGAAGATCGTCTTCTACGAGGCCCCGGGCGAATGCACGCCCTTGACGCTCTCCTACGAGTGCACCTACCCGAGCCGTTACGGCGACGACTGCGGCGCCGCGAACCAGGCCTGCGTGAACGGCACCTGCGTGACGCCGGACCCGATCGAGTTCTGCCGCCACGAGGGACCGGAGCTCGTCGCCTTCGCCGGGGAGCCGATCACCTTCGAGGGACTGGTGCTGGCCCGCGGCCTGACCGACGCGACCACCGGCGTCGACCCCTCCTCGAAGCTGAAGGCCTCGTTCGGCTTCGGCTGGGTCGGCTCGACCCCGGGCGACGACGGTTGGGTCTGGCTCGAGGGCGACGAGGTGACGCCGGGCCCGCCGGAGTGGACGGACGAGGAGCTGCCGGCCAGCCTCCAGGGCGCGGATCTCTACCGGGCCCGGTTCACCGGGGCTCCGCCCGGGCAGTACGCCACGGCCTGGCGCTTCTCCGCCGACAGCGGCGCCACCTGGACCTATTGCGACCTGGACGGCGCGGGGGTAGACGAGGCCCTCGGCGGGACCTACGACCCCGCCCAGGCCGGCCGGCTCTCGGTCCCGGAGGATTGACGCACGCATGACCCCAGCGC
>JAEZJH010000322.1 GCA_023436385.1 Pseudomonadota bacterium | reverse complement strand
GACCTGAAGATGCCGGGTGGAAACGGCCTCGATCTGGTCCGCCACGTCCGCGAGCGCTACCCCGCCGCGGAGGTGATGATGATCACCGGCTACGCCACCGTGGAGAACGCCGTCCAGGCGATGAAGGGCGGCGCCGAGGAGTACCTGGCGAAGCCGTTCACCGCCGAGGAGCTCAACGCCGCGGTGGAGCGGGTGCTCGGGAAGCTCCGGTCGGGCCGGAGCGCCGGCGACTCCCCGTCCGCGATCCTCGGGCGCGCCGGCCGCTCGGCGGCGATGGCCCGGATCCGGGACCAGGTGTTCCGGGCCGCCCACTCGACCAACCCGGTGCTGGTGCTGGGGGAGCCGGGCACCGGGCGGCAGCTGGTGGCCCGGGCGATCCACTACGCCAGCCCCAGGGCCGAGGGGGCCTTCGTGCCGGTGGCCTGCGGGCGGATCCCCGCTCACCGCTTCGAGCGGGAAGTCCTGGGGGCCTCGGGCCTGCTCGCGGCGGCCGGCCGCGGGACGCTCTTCCTGGCCGACGTCCACCTGCTCGATCCCGACTCCCAGGGGAGGCTGGCCCGGGCGCTCACCGAGGTGCGGGAGTGCCGGGTGATGGCCTCGGGCCCGACCGATCTGGCCGCCCGGGGAACCGCCGGGCGATTCCGCCCCGAGCTGCTCGCCCGCCTCGAGGCGACGCGAATCGACGTGCCGGCCCTGCGCGACCGCCGCGAGGACGTCGCGCCGCGCGCCGAGCACTTCCTCGCCCGGGCCGTCGCTCCCGGAGCCGGGGCACCGGCGGTGGACGCCGAGGCCCAGGCCTTCCTCGAGCAGCACGACTGGCCCGGGAACGTAGCGGAGCTGGAGGCGGTGCTGCGGCGCTTCGAGGGGACCCGGCTCACCGCAACCGACCTGCCGCTTCACCTCCGGCCCGGCATGGCGACCGCGCCCGCGGCGCCCCGGACGCTGGCGGAGTGGGAACTCGAACACATCCGGCAGGTCCTGGAGACCGTCGGCGGCAACAAGACTCGGGCCGCGGCGATCCTCGGAATCGACCGGAAGACGCTCCGGCAGAAGCTCCGCTGACCCCGGGGGGCGCGGCCGCGCCCCGCGGAAAGCGCGTAACTCGAGTTATGTCCGGATCGGCGCCCGAGCCCGGGTGCCCTCCCCCGCCGTGACCTCCCGCAGCTTCGGCAGGAAGAACAACGAGGCCAGGCCGGAGAGGCCGACCACGGCGTAGATCACCCGGGAAATTGCGCTGGTCTCCTCGCGGGATCCGCCGCCGAAGATCGCGTCCACCAGGTTGAAGTTGAAGAAGCCGATCAGGCCCCAGTTCAAGGCGCCGATGATCGCCAGGGTAAGCAGCGTCTTGGCGAGGCCGCTGGTGTTGTTGCGGGCCATCGAGGTCTCCTCCCCGCGGCCAGGGTGGGCCGCGTTCCCCGAGGATGTGCAGCGCGATGGCCCGCTACACGCCGCTCGCCTCGCCCACGGTGCGGGCGGGTCCCGGGAGGCTCGAACCGATCCGGAGGGCCCGGGTGCCGATCCACCGGGCGGGCCCCGCCGGGACCGCGGCCGGGGTCAGTCCCTCGCCAGCGTGACCACCACCCAGTAGCCCTTCCGCTCGATCGTGCGGGCGAAGGCGAAGGTCAGCGCCAAGAGCTCGGTCGGCCCCGGGGTCACGCCGGCCCCGCGGAGCGGCTCGAGGGCCCTGGTCACCAGCTCGCTCGCCCCGTCGACCACCACCAGGTGGCCCTCGGTCGGCAACCCGGCGAGCTTCGCCTCCACCTCGCCCAGGTTCGCCACCCCGATCGCCGTGAAGCGGTCGCGGACTCCGGGGACCTCGTGCTCGATCAGATCGGCCACCTGCTCCACGTGGGAGGCCGAATACCGGGTCGGGGTCAGGAAGACCACGGACCCACCGGTGCGAAGCCAGGAGGCGGCGCGCCGCACCGCCTCCACCGTCTTCCCCTCGCCATGACCGCCGCTGATGATCTCGATCATTGGTCCCCTCTTCGCCCCGGGTTCCCGGAGGGCGTCAGCCCTGCCGGCCTTCGATCGCGGTAAGGAGCAGCCCCGCGGCGAGGCCGAGGCGTCGATCGAAGGTTCGCCCGGGATCGGGTCCGAAGTCCACCTCGAGCTTGCGGATGAAGGGATTGAACCGCTGCCGGTACTCGCAAACGATGCGGGAGCCCACCCGGCCGTGGAAGGTCTGGGGGATCAGGTTGGAGAGGAGCCGGCGGAGCAGCGCCAGGGCCAGGGAATCCTCCTGGATGCGCCCGATCTCCCGCTCGTCCGCGTCGAAGAGGATCCACTCGTCCCGGACCATGGAGCGGAGGGCGGCCCGGCGCAGCACCCCAAGCCGCTGGCCGGTGGCCGGGTCGAGGACGTCGTAGACGCCGACCACGTCGAGGACGTTCCGGGCCCGAATCGCCAAGACCTCCGTCTTCTCCGTCTCGTCGGTCCAGACCCGGATGTCCTCCCGGAGCCGGAACGGCTTGAGGCGGCAGAAGAAGGCGATCCGGCCGTGGGGATCGTAGACGTGGAAGCCCTCGCCGAAGAGCCGAAACACCTGCCGCCGGATCAGGTAGCGGGGATGGCCGAAGCGGTCGATGTCGAGGGTGGGGGCCGGGGGAAGGGCCGTGGGGTTCATGCGTCGGTCCTCGTTCGCTGCCCGCGGACGCCGAAACGACCGTCCCGCGGAGGAGGCCCGACGCTAACCGGTTGCCGGCGAACGGCCAACCGGATCGAGCGGAACGTCTGCTTTCCGCTACGCCGAGGGGAGCGGCCTCTTGCCCGGCGGGCGGAAGGCCCCGAGGTGCTCCACGAACCAGCCGTGGACCCGCTCGAAGACCTCGACGGCAGCTTCGTCGAGGACGTGGCCGGCCCCGTCGAAGAGGGCCAGCTCCTTGGGATTCCCGGCCCTCCGGTAGACGGAGACCGAGGCCGCCGGCGGGAGCACGGTATCGGAGGTGCCGTGGAGGACGAGGAGCGGCTTGGGGGCCAGCTCCACGACCAGGTCGGTGCCGTGACTCTGGGTGGCGAGGGTGACCACCGTCACCGCCGCCGGCGACACCGCCCCGGCGATCACCACCACCGCGCCGCCGAAGGAGTGGCCGACGAGGCCCACGTGGCCGATCTTCAACTGCCCCAGGGCGGCGATCCCGGCGAGGACGTCGTGGGAGGAGTCGGCGAGGTCGGTGGGATCGCGGAAGCGGACGCGCAGGGTGGCGAGGCCGTCCCGCCGGAGCGCCTCGCCGAGCCGGGGATAGAGCTCGCGGGCCGGCGTGTCGAAGCCGCCCCCGACACCGCCCACCGCCACCACCGCCGCCCCGGCGCCGGGCGCCTCGTAGAAGCGGGTCTCCACCGGCCCGCGGCCGGTGTGCAGGACCAGCCGCCGGTAGCCGTCCGCCGGACCGCGATCCTCGACGCTCGCCACGTCGGGCGTCAGCCATCCGGGGGCGCCGTGGCCGCGAAGTCCCATCGGGCGAGGTTACTCACTGCCGGCCGGCGCCGGACGCCCGAGACGAGACCCCAGGAGGGAGACGAGAGCGGCGGCGATCGCGGCCCCGCCGGCGATCCACGCGGCCCGCCCCAGGCCGGTAGCGATCGCCACGGGATCGACGGTCGCGCGCCCGGAGGCGGCGAGGAACGCCGCCCCGCCGAGCGCGTTGCCCACCAGCATCCCCAGCGAACGAACGGTGGCGAGGAGGCCGGAGGCGGTGCCGAGCCGTTCCCGGGGCACCGCGCCCAGGAGCGCGGTGTTGTTCGGCGACTGGAAGACGCCGACGCCCAGGCCCAGGGTCGCCATCGCCACCGCGGTGGCTCCGGGGCCGGAGGACCCCGC
>JAEZJH010000316.1 GCA_023436385.1 Pseudomonadota bacterium | reverse complement strand
CCGGGGTCCTGATCGTGCTGGCCGGGGTAGCCGCCCGGGCTCCCGGCAATCAGCACCTGGCCCTGGTTGGCCGCGCCTCCGCCGGGCACGCCGACGATCGCCTCGGCGGCGCCGTCGCCGTCGAGATCGGCGAGCGCCACCGCCTCGCCGAGGCGATCGCGGATCACCGTGCCCCGGAAGCTCACGCCCGCCGTCGGGTCGGGTGCGCCGTCGACGGTGGGGAAGAGGTAGGCCGCGCCGCGCTCCCCGTCCTCCGCCGGCGCGCCGACGAGGAGGTCGAGCGCCCCGTCGGCGTCGGCGTCGCCGGCGGCGAGCGCCGCGCCGAAGCGGGAACCCGGAACGCCGGCGAGCATCCGGACCGGCGCGGACAGGTCCGGCCCCCCGGCCGTGCCGGCGAAGACTGCCACCGTGTCTGCGCCCGGGGCGCCGGCGATCAGCTCCGGGAAGCCGTCCCCGTCGAGATCGGCCACGAGCACCGCCGACCCCAGGGCCCCGTCCGCGGTGTCGCCCGCCGCCCGGGCGTCGTCCAAGGCGATCGCCGCCAGGAGATCCGGCGAGAGGGACGGGTTCCCCGCCTCGTCGACCGCCAGCACCGCGTAGTGCCACGGCTCGTGGAGGCCCACCGGCATCTCCATCGCCTCCGGCGAACCGGCCGGCCCCGGCGCCGGCGGCAGCAGTTCGGGAACCGGGGTGCCTGCCTCGAACTCCTCGAGCGAGCGGATCGGCGCGTGGCTCCGCCGGAGTTCGTAGGACGCGGCGGTCCCCTTCGGGACGCCCGCCTCGACGTCGTCGCCCGGTGCCGTCCAGGTGAGCCGGAGCCTCGCCCGGCGCAACGCGGTCGCCGCGAGATCGGCGATCGGCCCCGGGGCGTTGTTATCCGGCGTCTCCAGGGTGGTGAACCGGAACGTCACCGGCGCCGCCAGGTGGTTTCCGTCGTCGTCGGCGATCCCGGTGCCGGCGGTCACCGTATAGCCGACCGACGAGACCAGGGTCTCCGTGAAGGCCACCTCGACCAACCGCGAGGCCGGTACCCAGGAGACCCGGAACGCCGCCGGCGGCACCACGGTCAAATTCCAGGGCTGCACGGTCTCGGGATCGAGCGCCTCGCTCGCCTCGAACCGCGCCACGAACCCGTCGCTCACCGGCGGCCCACCCCCGGCCTCGAGGGGCACCAGCACCGGCGCCTCGCGGGCGGTGGTGAAGGTCACGTGCACCGGCGCGGCCAGTGGGATTCCGGAGACATCCGCGCACGCGGCGGCGACCTCGACCGCATACACCCGGCCCTCGCGCCACGGCGCCGCCGGGACGAACGTCGCCGTCTCGCCGGCCTCATCGAGCGTCACCGTTCCGGGCACCGGCCCCCGGGCCTCGCGGACGACGATGGTGCGCACGTCCACGGTGGCGGGATCCATCGGTTCGGAGAAGCGGATCGCCACCGGCGTCGCCGGCTGGTGCGCGATTCCGGTGGCGCCGTCCTCCGGCGACAGCTCCGTCACCGCCGGCGGCAACGCCGCGGTCCGGAAGGCGATCGTCGCGTCCGTCCCCGGCCCCTCGTCGCCGGCGAGCGGAACCCCCGCCATGTCCCGGATCGTCCGCCGCACGACCAGCCGGAAGTACGCGCCCTCGCGGAGGTCGGCCGCCGGCTCGAACTGCGCCGCCAGCTCCCCGGCCGTCACCTCGCCGGCGAGCCGCCCCTCCGGTCCGAAGAGGAGGATCGACTCCGCGTCCACCGTCGCGGCGTCGATCGGCTCGGAGAACCGCACCTCGAGCACCGGTCGCCGGCCGACGTCGTCCGCGCCGGCGGCCGGCACGGAGTCGACGACGAACGGCGCCTCCAGATCCCCTGCGGGCGGCCGATACGGATCCGCGCACGCGGCGGCGAGCCCCGTCACGAGGAGCAACGGCACGAGCCGAGACATCGACACCACCCCCTGGCCCGGAGGGTCGAGCGCCGACGTTCGGTCGCCCCCCCGGGCACCGCCAAATGGACAGCGAGGGCGCCATCCTAGCGGCAGCGGAGTGCGGGGATGTGCCGGCCGATACCGGTCCGGCCTCCACCGTGAACTATCCAACAGCGTGTGCGGCGGTGTCTCGCTCGCGCGCGCGGGCGTGCGTCCGTCCAGGCCGCCGCGGCGAGGATCGCCGCCGTGTCTCGCTCTCGCGCGCGGGCGTGCGGCGATCGGCAGACCATCGACGCAAGGGCCAACAGCTCGCGCTCGCTCCCGCGGGCGCGCGGCGATCGGATCGCGTGGCAGCTGGCGGAGGCCGCCGAAACCGGGCCCGCGCGGGCGCACGCACGAGGACCGCGCCGAACCACGGGCACCTCGCGTTCCATTACCGACCACGACAGCGGTGTCGGCTTTCGGCAGCAGCGCGCCTCGGGGATTCGGTAACCCGTCGGAACTTCGCGACATCCGCCTGGCATGTCTCTCGCATCGCCCGGACGGTTCGCGTCACCTCACGCCTTGCGAAGCGGAGTTCACGATGCCCGTCGGCACCCGGAATGGCGAACGTTTGCGCTCGATGGTTGGTCTCGGCCTTCCCGTTCTCGAGCACGTGGCTCGACTCGGCCGGCAGGCGCGTGGAGCGCTGCTCGCGGGCCTGCTCCTCTGCGGCGGTGCCGCCTGTGGCGGTGGCAGCGCCGAGGCGGGAGGTCCGGTGTGTGGAGACGGGGTGGTGGAGGTGGGCGAGGCCTGCGACGAGGGCGCGGCCAACAGCGACGACGAACCGGGTGCCTGCCGAACCACCTGCGTCCTGGCGACCTGCGGCGACGGGGTGGTCGATCCCGGCGAGGAGTGTGACGGAGGAAACGCCTCCGGAGACCTCCTTCCCGACGGGTGCCGGGCCGGATGCCGGGCGGCCTTCTGCGGTGACGGCGTCGTGGACTCCCGGGAGGTCTGCGACGACGGCGCGGCGAACAGCGACGTCGTGCCCGACGCCTGCCGGACCGTCTGCGTGGCGCCGGGCTGCGGCGACGGCGTCGTCGACTCCGGGGAGGCCTGCGACGACGGGGCGGCCAACAGCGACCTCTGGCCCGACGCCTGCCGGACCGCTTGCGTGGAACCGGTCTGCGGCGACGGCGTCCTCGACGCCGGCGAGGCCTGCGACGACGGGCCGGCAAACAGCGATCTCCTGCCCGGGGCCTGCCGGACGACCTGTATGCTTCCGGCGTGCGGCGACGGCGTGATCGATGCCGGGGAGGCCTGCGACGACGGCGCGGCCAACAGCGACGACGCGCCCGACTCGTGCCGGCTCGCTTGCGTGCTCCCGACCTGCGGCGACGGCGTCGTCGACGGGGACGAGGAATGCGACAACGGCCGGTGGAACAACGACATTCTGCGCAACGCCTGCCGGAGGAGCTGCACCCGGGCGACCTGCGGGGACGGGGTGGTCGACGACGGCGAGGCCTGCGACGAGGGCGCGGAGAACAGCGACAGCGGCAGCGGCGCCTGCCGGACCCGGTGCACGTGGTTCTCCTGCGGCGACCGGGTGGTCGATCCCCTCGAGGAGTGCGACGACGGGGCGGCCAACAGCGACCAGCTTCCCGGGGCCTGTCGTACCTCCTGCCGGGCGGCGGCCTGCGGCGACCGGGTGGTGGATCCGGGCGAGGTTTGCGACGACGGAAACGACCTCGAAAGCGACGGCTGCAACCGCTGCGAGGTGAGCCGACTCGAGCTCGCCAGCCTCTGCCGGACCGACGGGTCCACCGGGATCTGCTACCGCGCGGCCGGCGACCTGATCTGCTGGGACCCCAACGGCGACGGCGCCGGCAGGTGCGCGGTTCTAAAGGAACCGGGCGAGTCCTGCTTCCCTTCCGTCAACAGCACCTGCGGCCACTTGATGGGTTGCCTCCCGGCCGAGGGAGGCGGGTACACCTGCCAGCCCTCCTGTGGCGATGGCGAGGAGCAGCCGGACTTCGGGGAGCAATGCGACGACGGCAACCTCGAGATCGACGACAACTGCTCCCCGGACTGCCGCGCCGTCGCCGCGACCTGCGCCGCCCCGGTCGTCCTCGAGCTGGAGTTCCAACCGGGCCAGGGCGGCTACTACCACTGGTCGGGGAGTCTCTTGCACCACCCCCACGACCGCGGGACGTCGTGTCTCCCCGGCGCCGGGCCGAGTCCCGACGTGGTGCTCCGGTTCACCGCCCCCGAGGCCGGCAGCTGGACCTTCGAATACGCACCCTTCAACGGCGTCGGCTCGCTCACCCTCCTCGGCCCCGACTGCGGGGCCGCGGTGCCCGAGTCCTGTCTCTCCGGGAGCGGCGAGCTTCGGGTCACGCGCGCGATGGCGCGGGGCGAAACGGTGTATCTCTCGCTCGACGGCGTCGGGGTGCGGTACTTCGTCGTCACCGCCGCGCGGCCGGTCTGTGGCGACGGCGTCCGGCAGCCCTTCGAGGAGTGCGACGACGGCAACACCGTGACCGGCGACGGCTGTTCGCCGGCCTGCCTCTTCGAACCCGAACCGTGAGCGCCGGCGGCGCGGGGGCAGACCGAACGTTCCAACTCGCGGGCCCCGGGGCGTCCCGGGGCCCGGCGTCTACACCGCGCAGCGCGTGAGGTCCTGCAGCACCTCGTTCACCGCCACCAGCAGGTTCTCGCCCTGGAGCGTCGGGTCGATCCGGCAGACCAGCTTCATGTCCGGCGTCAGCCGGTACCGGGGCTCCGGGGCCTTCACCGCGGGATGGGACTTCGCCGCCTTCGCCCCCTTCACCGGCTTCGCCACCTTGGGTGCCTTGGCCTGCGCCTCGCGCTCCGCGTCGGCGAGGAGCTTGGTCAGCTTCTCCGGCTGGAGGAGCGGGTCCGGCCCCAGGGTGATCACCAGCCGCGCCGGTCCGTGCTCGAGGGCCCGGAGCCTTAGCGCCCGGAGGCTGGCCCGCACCGCCATCACCCGGCAGAGCGAGTCCACCTCGGGCGGCGGGTGTCCGCAGCGATCCACCAGCTCCTCCCGCACCGCCTCGATGTCCTCGTCGGAGTTGGCCGCCGCCAGCTTCTTGTAGAAGAGCAGCCGCTGGTGGACGTCGGGGAGGTACTCGTCGGGGAGGAAGGCCGGCACCGGCAGCGACACCTCCGGCTCGTACCGCTCCTTGGGCGGCTCGCCCTTCAGCTCCCGCACCGCCTCGTCGAGCAGCTCCGCATACAGATCGAAGCCCACCGCCTCGATATGTCCGGACTGCTTCTCGCCGAGCAGGTGCCCGGCGCCGCGGATCTCCAGGTCGTGGGAGGCGATCTGGAAGCCCGCGCCCAGGTCGGAGAACTGCTGCAGCACCTCGAGTCGCCGCTGCGCGTCCTTGGTCACCTGCCGCTTCGCCGGGATCAGCAGGTAGGCGTAGGCGCGCTCGGAGGAGCGGCCCACCCGGCCCCGGAGCTGGTAGAGCTGCGCCAGCCCGAAGGTGTCCGCCCGGTTGACGATGATCGTGTTGGCGGAGGGGATGTCGAGCCCCGACTCGACGATGGTGGTGCAGAGGAGCACGTCGTACTTCCGGTCGATGAAGTCGGAGATCACCTTCTCGAGGACGTGCTCCTTCATCTGCCCGTGGCCGACGCCGATCGACGCCTCCGGCACCAGCTCCCGGAGGAACCGCTCCATCGCCCCGATCGACTGCACGCGGTTGTGGACGAAGTAGACCTGCCCGCCGCGGGCCTTCTCCCGGAGGATCGCCTCCCGGATCTCCTTCGGATCGAACTTGGAGACGAAGGTGCGGATCGCCCGGCGATCGGCGGGCGGGGTGTTGATGATCGAGAGGTCCCGGACCCCGCCCATCGACATGTTGAGGGTGCGGGGGATCGGCGTCGCCGTCAGCGTCAGCACGTCGACCTCGGCGCGGAGCTTCTTCAGCTTCTCCTTCTGCATCACGCCGAACTTGTGCTCCTCGTCGACGATCACCAGGCCGAGGTCCGGGAAGTCGACGGTGTTGCCGAGGAGCGAGTGGGTGCCGATCACGATGTCGACCTTGCCCTCCGCCGCCTTGGCGAGGACCGCCTTGTTCTCCTTCGCGTCCCGGAGCGACGAGGTCCAGTC
>JAEZJH010000288.1 GCA_023436385.1 Pseudomonadota bacterium | reverse complement strand
CGGCAGAGCCGCCCAGCTCCCGGACCAGGCGCCGGGCGAGGTCGGCCAGCCCCGGGCCCACCTCCGCGGCGCCACCCAGGGCCGGGGCCGCGGCGCCCAGCAGCCGCAGCGACAGCCCCATCGCCGTGCGGGCCGGATCGGTGAGGCCGACCGAGCGGTAGAAGCGGATCAGCGCCCGGTCGAGGGCCGCGCCGGTGGCGAAGACGCCCTTCACCGCCGGGACCGCGGCGATCCGCTGCACGTCGGCGAGGACCTTCTCGTCCCGGGGATCGAGGGTGGCGACGAAGAGGGTCTTCTCCCGGAAGGTGAGCGGCACCAGCCGGAAACGCTCCGCCACCGCCGGCGGGAGCCGATTCACCAGCTCCCGGGGCACCGGCATGGCGTCGAGCTTCTCGTCGGAGACGAACGGCAGCCCGGCCTGCAGGCTCGCCGCCCGCACCAGGTCCATCTCCGAGACCACGCCCCGCTCCCGGAGGATCTCCCCCAGCTTGCCGCCCCGGGTCTTCTGGATCGCCAGCGCCTCCTCGATCTCACCGGGCTTCGCCTGGCCGCGCTCCACCAGGATCTCGCCCAGGCGCCGGGTGCGGGGGCGCGCCACCCGTGTCTCCGAAGGCCGGGTCGACGGCGTGCCCCGACCCCGGGGATGGAGCAGCTCCGCCGGGTGGGGTTCGAGCTGCAGCTCCCCGGCGAACTCGTCCGGCGTGCCGTGGCCGGGGGGAAGGGAGGGCAGCGAACGGGCGAGGACCGAGCCCAACTCGGGAGCGCCGCCGGCGTGGCCCGCCGCCGCCCGGAGGTCCCGGAGGGCGAGGGAGACCGCCCCGGCGGAGGAGAACCGCTCCGCCGGATCGCGGGCGAGGAGCCGCCGGACCAGCTCGAGGAGTGGGCCGGAGAGGCCCGGCACCGGCGGGAGCGCGGCGGGATCGAAGGAGGTGACGGCGGCGGCGTCCCCGGTGGCGAAGAGCCGCTGGCCGGCGACCAGCTCCCAGAGGATCACGCCCAGGGAGAACAGGTCCGCTTCCGGGCCCGGGCGTTTCCGGGTGATCGCCTCGGGGGCGAGGTAGCCGCGGCCCTGGCGATGGGGATCGAGGCCGGCCATCGCCGCGATCCGGCCGGTGACCAGCCCGGAGACCCGGACCTCGCCCCGCCGGGAGACGAGGATCGCGCCGGGGTTGAGGTGGTGGTGGAGGAGGCCGAGCGGGGCGCCGGTGGGATCCCGCGTCTCGTGGAGCGCGGCGAGGCCCCGGGCGATCCACTCGGCGACGTAGGTGGCCTCGCCGGCGGAGAGGCGCACGCCGCGAAAGGCCGCGCCGGTCTGGAGCGCGCCCAGGGCGACGCCGTCCACCCACTCCGTGACCAGGTAGTGGCCGTCGCCGTCGGTCCCCGCCTCGAGGAGCCGCACCAGCGACGGGTCCTGGACGTGGCGGATCTGGGCGGCGCGGTGGGCCAACCGGCGCACGACCCGGGGGTCGGCAGCGCGGTTGGGCAGGAGCCGCTTCACCGCGACCGGGCTCTCGATCCCCTCCCCGAGCGTCGTGGTCCCGAGGAACACCTCCGCCAGTGGCCCGATCGCCACCCGGCGCACGATTCGATAGCTGCCCATGCCGCCCCCGAAAACGAGCGGCGACCCTACCACGGGCCCGGTGCCGGAGGGGCACTTCCGGCCCTCGTTTTCGGAGCCCCGGGATCGTCGGCCGCCCTCGCGGGGCCCGGGCGGTAGGCCTCGCCGCGATCAGCCCGCCCCCAGCGCCCGGGCGAGCTCCGGGAGGAGGGCGCCACCGGTGCCGCGGAGCGACCAGTCGACGCTTGCGGAGAGCTCCGTGGGTTCGGGGTTCACCTCCACGGTCCGCTTGCCGAGGGACCGGGCGAGGAGCACGGGCTGGGAGATGTACGGGAAGAGGGCGCTGGTGCCGGCGACGATCACCAGGTCGGGGACGTCGTCGTAGAAGTCCCGCTGGAGGCGCGCCACCCGGTCGAGCGGGAGCATCTCGCCGAAGAGCACCACGTCGGGACGCAGCGGGGCGCCGCAGCTGCAGCGGGGCCGGTCGGCCAGCTCGTCGGGCGAGGCGACGGTGCGCCGGGCGCCGCAGGTCTCGCAACGGAGCCGGCGGACGTCGCCATGGATGTCGATCACGTTCTTCGAGCCGGCGGCGGCGTGGAGCCCGTCGACGTTCTGGGTGAGGAGCGAGAACCGCTCGACGTGGGCCTCGATCCGCGCCAGCGCGTGATGGCCCTGGTTCGGCCGGGCGCCCCAGGCCTGGGCGAGCAGCTCGCGGATCACCCGCCAGGTCCGGTCGGGATCGCGGCGGAAGGTGGTCCCGGTGAGCGCCTCGACGGTCCGCTCGCCCTCCTCGGGGTCGTCGTAGATCCCGCCCGGGCCGCGGTAGGTGCGGACCCCCGACTCGCTCGAGACCCCGGCGCCGGTGATCGCGCCGACGGAGCGGACGCCCGCGAGCGCCCGGCAAAGATCCTCGGGTAGCTGGCTCATTTTCCTCCCGCGGCCCAGAAGGGCCTGTCGGCCGGTGGATAGGTCCCGCGTGCAAGCACGGCAGCGTCGCGGCCCTTAAGAGTAACGTGCGCTGGTCACGGGGGTGGCCGGCGTTCGTCCCACGAAGCGGAGCGGCGATGGCCTCGGGGTCCGGGGAGTTTCTCAGCTACAACCTGCCGTTCATCGAGGAGCTGTACGGTCGGTACCTGGCCGACGAGCGCTCGGTGGACGAGGCCTGGCGCGACTACTTCCGGTCCCTGGGTCGGAACGGCGGCCTGGCTCCGCCGCGGTTCGCACCGCGAAGCATCTTCGCGCCCCGGGCGGTGGCGGTCCGGGTGCCGGGCGAGGGGGCAGGGAAGGGCGATCGGGTCGGCCGGCTGGTGGAGGCCTACCGGCTCCGGGGCCACCTCCACGCCCGACTCGATCCCCTCGGCCTCGAGGAGCCGCCGCGGCCCGACTTCTCCCTCGGCCGGTTCGGCCTGGAGGAGGCCGATCTCGATCGTCCCTTCGTCGTCGACGGCCGGACGGCGACGCTCCGGGAGCACGTCGCCTGGCTCGAGGAGACGTATTGCCGCTCGATCGGCGTGGAGCTGGCCCACGTCGACGACGAGGAGGTGCGCAGCTGGCTCGTCGAGCGGATGGAGGCCACCCGCAACCACGTGGAGCTCTCGCCGGCGGAGGCGCGCCGGCTCCTCGAGAAGCTCACCGACGCGGAGATCTTCGAGTCCTTCCTCCACACCAAGTTCATCGGCGCGAAGCGCTTCTCGCTCGAGGGCGCGGAGGCCGTGATCCCGCTCCTCGATCGGCTGATCGGCCGGAGCGCCGCCGCCGGCGTCGAGCAGATCGCCCTGGGGATGGCGCATCGCGGCCGCCTCAACGTCCTCGCCAACGTGATCGGCCAGCCGGCGGCGGAGATCTTCGCGCGGTTCGCCGACGAGGACCCGAACCTGTACCTGGGCCGGGGCGACGTGAAGTACCACCTCGGCCACTCGGCGGAGGTCGACGCCGGCGGGCGAAAGGTGCACCTCACGCTCGCCTTCAACCCCAGCCACCTCGAGTTCGTCGACCCGGTGGTGGCCGGGCGGGTGCGGGCCAAGGGCGATCGCTGCGAAGACACGGAGCGGGCGCGGGTCCTGCCCCTCCTCCTCCACGGCGACGCGGCGTTCGCCGGGCAGGGGATCGTCGCCGAGCTGTTCAACATGTCCCGGCTCGCCGGCTACGAGGTCGGCGGCACGGTGCACGTGGTGGTGCACAACCAGATCGGCTTCACCACGCTGCCGCGGGAGTCGCGCTCCACCCGCTACGCCACCGACCTCGCCAAGATGCTGCCGATCCCGATCTTCCACGTGAACGGCGAAGATCCGGAGGCGGTGGCGCAGGTGGTGGACCTGGCGGTGGACTTCCGGCAGCGGTTCCACCGGGACGTAGTGATCGACCTCTATTGCTGGCGGAAACACGGACACAACGAGTCCGACGAGCCCTCGTTTACCCAGCCGGTGATGTATCGGGCGATCGCCGCCCACGCCACGGTGCGGGAGCGGTTCGCGAAGCGCCTCGCCGCCCTGGGTCAGGTGACGGAGGAGGAATCCCGGGAGCTGGCCGCGGATCGGAAGCGGGCCCTCGAGGAGCAGCTGGCAGCCGCCCGGGGGAAGGCGTTCCGGAAGGCGGCGCCGGGCCGCGGGATCTGGGCCGGCTACCTGGGCGGGCTCGAGGCCGACGCCCCGGAGGTGGAGACCGCCGTTTCCCGGGAGGAGTTGGGGCGGGTCGCGGCGACGCTCACGTCGGTGCCCGAGGGCTTCACCCCGAATCCGAAGATCGCCCGGCTCCTCGCCCAGCGGGCGGAGATGGGGAAGGGCACGCGGCCGGTGGACTGGGGAATGGCGGAGCTCCTCGCCTTCGGGAGCCTGGTGGCCAAGGGCGTGCGGGTGCGGATGACGGGGCAGGATTCGGTGCGGGGGACCTTCAGCCACCGGCACGCGGTGCTCTTCGATCACCATACCGGCAGGCCCCACGATCCCCTCGCCGCTCTCGGCCCCTTCGAGATCCGCAACAGCCCGCTCTCCGAGGCCTCGGTCCTCGGCTTCGAGTACGGCTACAGCCTGGAGAGCCCCGACGGCCTGACCATCTGGGAGGCCCAGTTCGGCGACTTCGCCAACGCGGCCCAGGTGATCATCGACCAGTTCCTCGCCTCCGGCGAAGACAAGTGGCGCCGGCTCTCCGGCCTGGCGCTCTTCCTCCCCCACGGCTACGAGGGCCAGGGACCGGAGCACTCCTCCGCGCGGGTCGAGCGCTTCTTGAACCTCTGCGCCGGCGACAACCTGCAGGTGGCCTACCCCACCACCGCGGCCCAGCTCTTCCACCTCCTCCGCCGGCAGGTGCTCCGGCCGTGGCGGAAGCCGCTGGTCCTGTTCACGCCGAAGAGCCTCCTGCGGCTCCCGGAGGCGATGTCGCCGCTCGAGGACTTCGCGAGCGGCGGCTTCTCCCGGCTCCTCGGCGACACCCGGGCCGAGCCAAGGTGGGTCCGGCGGGTGATCCTCTGCACCGGCAAGAGCTACTTCGAGCTCGACGCCGAGCGGCGGGAGCGGGGTGCCGACGAAGTGGCGATCGTGCGGCTCGAGCAGCTCTATCCGATGC
>JAEZJH010000239.1 GCA_023436385.1 Pseudomonadota bacterium | reverse complement strand
CCCCCCTAGATCACTTCTTCGTCCGAGATACGGCCGGCTCGTCTTCAAGCATGTAGCGCAGCTGGCGGCCATCCCGCGTGAGTTTCCGGGCGTTTAGCGTCCGGCACGCTGCGGCCAGTGCTGAAGTGACCGGGGGATCGCGGTCGTTCCGGTAGAACACGACCTTCTCCTCGTCCCGGCGCTTTTCCCGGCGGCCCCTCAGCGAGAACACCCGGGCGACGAAGCTCTGCGGCGTGAGCTTGAGTTGCGAGAGGTACTCCGCGCTCGCATACATGATGAGCTGCGTGCCGGTGAGCTTGGTGGCCGTGAGGATGCTGTCCTGGGCAACGTCCAGTTGCCGGATCCGCCGCATCGGTTCGAGCTTGTCGATCCTGGCCCCAGCCTTGGCGAGGTCGGCATCGAGCTTTGCGATCGCGGCCCGGGCGCGTTCGACCTCGGCTTGCGCCGTGCGGTAGACACGCTCGGCGGCCTCCGCCTCGACGAGGCGGCGGTGGTGATCCGCTGCGGCGGTGGCGAACGGCTTGGTGTGCATGCGGTTGGCCGCGACGAGCGCGTCGAGCCGTCCGCGCCGCGCGGCGAGGGACGCCTTCGCCTTCTCGTGGGCGTGGCGGGCCGCACCCGCGGCGGCCTCGAGGGTCTTGCCCTCCTCGGCGAGCGCGCGGCGCTTCTCCTCGAGCGGTCCCAGCCGCGCCCGGAGTTTCTCGCATTCCGTGACCACCGCGACGTTGGCGACCATCCGCGAGCAGTTCCCGCGGTGCTGGTCGAGTTTGAGCGCGCCGGCCTGCTTGAACCAGTTCTCCTGGATGGGCCAGCGGGCGAAGTAGAGGTCGGCGAGGTCGCGGCCCTCGATCCTCTCGGCGAGGCCGGTGGTGAGCAGCACGATGTCGGCCTCGCGGTGCTCGCGGCGAATCAGGAGGGCGCCCACCTCGAGTTCGCGTCCAGTGCTCCGGTGGCGCAGGACCGCCTGGGCGATCCGCAACTCGTCGTTGTCGCGGTACGGCCGGAAATACGAGCCGCGGGTGTAGGTGAGCTCGAGATCGGGCGCCCGCGACGGCTTCAGCGGGGTGACGATCACCCGTCGCTCCTTCGCGAAGGCGGCGAGGATGTCGAACGTGCTGCCCTCGGAGTCGATCACCACCGCGCGGCAAATCCCATCGCCGAGCACAGCTTCCGCCCGCTTCACGAGGGCCGGCAGCTGGGGCGCCAGCGGGGCGGAGCCGCTCTGCATCCCCACCACGAGAGGCGTTCCCGCGCCGGTGTGCACGTACGTCGTGGTGATCGCCGGCATGATCCGGTTGAGGTGCGATACCTTCGCCGCCTTGGTGAGGAAGTCGGTCCAGACCTCCTTGGCGTGGTTGTCGACGTAGAGCGCGGCCATCGCACCGCCCCGGCCGGTTCGCACGCCCACCTCGTGCCAGCACCGGCCGGCCGCTTCGAGCAGACGCTGGCCGGCATCCGCGATCGCGAGCGCGGACGTGAACTTCGCGAGCGTCGAGGGCATGTATGCGAGCGGCGTCAGCGTCCCGAGGCCGGCGGCCTCCGCGGAGCGCAACCCGTCCCGTCCCTTGGTGCGGCTGACGATCGGCTCGAACACCAGCATCCGGAACTTCGCTTCGATCGTGCTCTCGCGTTCGTGGACGAAGCGGGCCCACGAGGGAACGCGGCCGTCCGCCTTCTCGGCCGCCGTACGGAGATAGGAGGCGACGTCCTCTCCGGGCTTCCGGCGCCTCCGGCGGTTGTACTCCTTGGTGAACTTGCCGCCCGCGTCGCGGTGCTCGGTGTCGCGGGACGGCTCGAGTCCCTCCGAGGCCGTCTTCGCCTCCTCCGCAATCGCCGACACCTCTCGGGCGAGCGACGCTATGCCGCCGGTCTCCAACTCCGCCGCGAGCAGCAGCTCGCCGCCGGCGAACGGCAGGTCGACGATCTCCTCCTCGGCACGGCGCTTCTTCTCCTCGCGCTTCACGATCGCCCCCGCCCTCGCGAGTTCCTTGCGGATGGTCGCAGGAGACGGCAGCGGTTCGATACCCCGATCCCGCAGTACCGGAAGCACGGCGGCAAGATCGGCCGACGGGTCCACGGCCGCCACCTCTTCGGCGATGTTCCGGGCGACTCGCCGCGAGGCGTCTGGTTCGCGGGGGAGGCGCGCGTCGAAGAGGCCCTCGAAGCCGAGTTCGCGGTAACGGGGCAGGCGGCGGGTGGCCCAACTTCGCTTCGACCGCGGAAGCACCCGGTCGATCGCGTCGTTCTGCGAGCAGCCCCGGCTCATCTCGGCGATAACCGCCTCGACCAGGCGCTGCGCCTCTCGCGCGTCGGCGACACGCTTCTCCCACACGGCGTCGGATACACGCGACCGGAGCACGACGACGGCGGGGCTGGAGGGGACGTACATCCCGAGCTGTAGATCACGGAAGCGATCGGCGGGCAAGGCCCGGTCCGGCGTGGATCAGTTCTTCGCCAGCTCAGCCAGCCGTCCTTGAGCTGTCGTCCTGCTTCATCCTAGGAGCGGGCCGAATTCCCTG
>JAEZJH010000232.1 GCA_023436385.1 Pseudomonadota bacterium | reverse complement strand
CCGGGCGGCCCTCGAGCGCGTCGACACCGGGGCTCCGGTCCGGGGGCTCCGGGCCGCCGGCCGGCCGGCGACGCCGCGACGGGAGCAGCTCCGGCTCTTCGGCCGGCCCACGGTGGCGCCGGAGAAGCTGGCCACCGCGGTGGCCAAGGTGGCGGCGATCGTCGGCGCGGAGCGGGTGGGGAGCCCGAGGACGGTGGACTCCCACGAGCCCGAGGCCCACGCCGTGGCCCGCTTCGAGCCGCCCCCGCCCCCGGAGACCGACGGCGAACCCGAGCCGGTGCGGGCGCCGGCGGTGGTCGGCCTCCGGGTGTTCCGGCCGCCCCTCGAGGCGGAGGTGCGGGTGGGCCGGGACGGCCCGCAGGCGGTCCGGGCCCGGGGAGTGAACGGCTGGATCGTCTCCCTCGCCGGCCCCTGGCGTCTCGACCTGGGCTGGGGCGCGGCCCCGACGAAGCGCGACGCCTTCGACGCCGAGCTCTCCGACGGCGCCGTCTATCGCCTCGCCCAGGATCTCGGCACCGGCCGCTGGGCGATCGTCGGGAGCTACGACTGAAGGGCGGCTTGACGCGGGTGCAGTTCGGCGGCGCGGGCGCGAAGAAGGCGCGGGGGCCCAAGTACGTCGAGCTGCGGGCCCGCACCGCCTTCTCGTTCCTCCGGGGGGCCTCGCTGCCGGAGGACCTCGCGGTCCGGGCGGCGGAGCTGGGCTACGAGGCGGTCGCCTGTGGCGATCACGGCGGGCTCTACGGCGTGCCCCGGTTCCACGCGGCGGCGCTCGACGCGGGGATCCGGCCGATCGTCGCCGCCGACGTGGAGGTCGACGGGGTCGGCTCGCTCCGGTTCCTGGTGGAGGACGCCAACGGTTACCGGAACCTCTGCCGCCTCCTCACCGCCTCGCACCTCGGCCGGGAAAAGGGAACCCACGGGGTGAGCCTGGCCCAGGTCGGCGATCACCTGGACGGCCTGGTCGCGCTCCTCGGTGCCTGCCGGGACCTCCGCGGCGCGGAGGCGGCGGTGCGGATCCTGGGCCGGGGCCGGGCGGTGGCGGAGGTGCAGCGGCACCTCGATCCCCGGGACGAGCGGCGGAACCGGGCGATGATCCACCTGGCCGAGAAACACGGCCTGCCCCTCGTGGCCACCGGCGACGTCCGCCATGTCCGCGAAACGGAGCGGCCGCTCCTCGACGCCCTCACCTGTATCCGTGAGGGCGTGCGGCTCGATGAGGCCGGCACGCTCCTCTCCCGGAACGCCGAGCGCCACCTCCACGCGCCGGAGGAGATGGCGGCGCGCTTCGCCGATCTGCCCCGGGCGATCGAGACCACCGCCCGGATCGCCGAGCGCTGCCGCTACACGATGGCGTCGCTCCCCTACGAGTTCCCGCGCTACCCGGTCCCCGACGGCGGCGACGAGCAGTCGTACCTCTGCTACCTCACCGAACGCGGCGCCCGGAAGCGCTACGGCGCCCGCCTCGACCTCGACCCGCGGGTGGAGAGGCAGCTCGCCCACGAGCTCCAGCTGATCGGCAAGCTCGGCCTCGCCGGCTACTTCCTGATCGTCTGGGACCTGGTCCGCTTCTGCGAAGAACAGGGGATCCTCACCCAGGGCCGGGGCTCCGCCGCCAACTCCGCGGTCTGCTACGCCCTGGGGATCACCGCCGTCGAGCCGATCGGGATGGGCCTCCTCTTCGAGCGCTTCCTCTCCGAGGAGCGGGGCGAGTGGCCGGACATCGACCTCGACCTCCCCTCCGGCGACCGGCGGGAGGCGGTGATCCAATACGTGTATCGACGCTACGGACGGAGCGGCGCGGCGATGTGTGCGGAGGTGATCACCTACCGCGGTCGCTCCGCGTCCCGGGAGATCGGCAAGATCCTGGGGCTCCCGCCCGACGTGATCGACCGGCTGGCCCGGAACGAGTCGCGCTTCGAGTACCACGAGGACGAGGCGAACGAGGTGCCGGCGCGCCTCGAGGCGGCGGGCCTGAACCCCAAGGACGAGCGGTTGAACCTGTGTCTCGCCCTCTGCGATCGGATGAAGGGCCTCCCCCGGCACCTCTCCCAGCACTCCGGCGGGATGATCCTGGCCCGGGGGCGCCTCGACGAGATCGTCCCCCTCGAGCCGGCGGCGATGCCCGACCGCACCGTGCTCCAGTGGGACAAGGACGACGTCGAGGCGATGCACCTGATCAAGATCGATCTCCTCGGCCTGGGGATGATGGCGGCCCTCGAGGACGCGGTGAAGATCCTCCGGGACCGGGGCACGCCGATCGATCTCGCCCACCTGCCGCCCGACGATCCGGAGATCTACCGGACCGCCCGGGCGGGCGACACCGTCGGCGTCTTCCAGATCGAGAGCCGGGCGCAGATGGCCACGCTCCCCCGGCTCGGGCCGAAGGTGTTCTACGACCTGGTGGTCTCGGTGGGGCTGATCCGGCCCGGCCCGATCGTCGGCAAGCTGGTGCACCCGTACCTGAACCGCCGCGCCGGCAGGGAAGCGGTGACCTACGCACATCCCGCCCTCGAGCCGGTGCTGGCCCGCACCCTCGGCGTCCCGCTCTTCCAGGAGCAGCTGATGCGGGTGGCGATGGTCGCCGCCGGCTTCACCGGCGGCGAGGCCCAGGAGCTGCGCAAGGCGATGAGCCACAAGCGTAGCCGGGAGCGGATGGCCCAGTTCGAGAAGCGGCTCCTCGACGGCATGGCCCGGAACGGGATCGTCGGCCCGCCGGCGGAGCAGATCCTCCACGGCATCCGCTCCTTCGCCGAGTACGGCTTCCCGGAGAGCCACGCCGCCAGCTTCGCCCTCCTGGTGTATGCGAGCCTGTATCTGAAGGTGCATCACCCGGCGGTGTTTCTCGCCGCGCTCCTCGACAACCAGCCGATGGGCTTCTACGCCCCGGCCACCCTGGTGAAGGACGCCCAGCGCCACGGGGTGCACGTGTATCCGCCCTGTGTCGCCCGCTCGGCGGCGAAGGCCACGGTGGTGGGGGAGCGGGAGGTCCGGCTCGGGCTCCTGGCGGTGGCGGGGCTGGGCGACGCGGCGGCGGCGCGGATCGTCGACGCCCGGAGCGAGCGGCCCTTCACCTCGGTGGGCGACGTCTGCATGCGGGCCCAACTCGATCCACGGCGGGCCCAGTCCCTCGCCGAGGCCGGGGCCTTCGCGGCGCTGCCGTCGGCGGTGGGCGGCAAGGCGCCCAACGGCGCCCTCACCCGGCGCCAGGCGATCTGGGAGGTGGCCGCCACCGCCGGCGGGGGAGGGCCGCTCGCCCCGCCGCCGCCGGTGGATCCGTCGCCGCTCCCGGAACTGGGCCCGGTGGAGCGGACGATGGCCGACTACGCCTCGACCGGGATCACCGTGGGCCCGCACCTGGTCGCCTACCTGCGGCCGAAGCTCCGCCTCCAGGGCGTCACCCCCGCCGGCGAGGTGCTCTCCCGGCCCAACGGCCAGTGGCTCCGGGTGGCGGGCCTGGCGATCATCCGCCAGCGGCCGGGCACCGCCAAGGGGATGGTCTTCGTCACCCTGGAGGACGAGACCGGCTTCGCCAACGGGGTGATCGAGCCGGAGTTCTTTCACCAGCACCGGCAGACGCTCCTCCGCTCCCGGCTCCTCCTCCTCGAGGGCCCGCTCCAGAACCTCGACGGCGTCGCCACGGTGAAGGTCCGCCGGGTCCGCACCCTCGAACCGCCCGCCGACACGGAGCTTCCCCCGTCCCGGGATTTCCACTGATCGCCCGGACGCGTTCGCTCCGGCGCCCGCGGCTCCGCCGGCGATCGACCGTCTCGGGAAAGCGGTAAACGGGCTGGACACCGGCGCGGCCCCTGGCGATGCTCCCGGGCATACAGGGAGGTGGGGATGAGCTCCAACGTCTCGCATCCGGTTCGCTTCACGCTGGCGCTGCTGGCGGCAGGAGTTCTCGCGGCCAATCTCGCGTCCTGTTCCTCGGCCTGCGGGGACCGCCTCGAGGCGAGCCTCAAGGCCGACGAGCCCGGCGACTATGTGTTCGAAGGGTTCATCCACGACCCGCCCCGGGTCACCCCGTTCCTCTGCAGCTACTCCGTCCGCGCCAACGCGGAGGGCGTGCTCCGCGCCTCCGTGGCCGGGGAGTGCGAGGGCCGGGTCGGCCTGGATGTGTCTTCCTCGGACGCGGGTGACTACGTCTGGGCGTGGTTCCACGGCGGCCCGGCCAAGGTCTCCTGGACCCTCTCCTGGACCCACCCGGCGGCGCTCTCGGAGTCGCCGAACCAGCTCGCGGGCACCCTCGATCCCGACTACCAGGGCGAGGAGGGCTGCAGCTCCGCCTCGGAGACGATTCCGTAGCAAGACGGTATAGCCGGGGCCGGGTGCGTCCCCGCTCGGGACGCACCCGGCCTCGCGCCGCGCTCGCCCCTTCCGCCCGTCGCGCCAGAAGTGCGGATCCTCCCGGGATGGCCGTGGTAGATCGGCCTCTCTCCCGGAGGACGACATGCCGAACGACGCGTGGAACGAAGTGCAGCGGCGGATGGCCGAGATCCGCGACTACAGCGGGGTGATCGGGCTCCTCTCCTGGGATCAGGAGACGTACATGCCGCCGGGTGGCAGCGAGGGCCGGGCGTATCACCTGGCGGCGATGCAGGCGCTGGTCCACGAGCGGCTCTCCGACCCGCGGCTCGGCGAGCTCCTCGACCTGGCCGAGGGCGAGGCGCCGGACGAGTGGGCCCGGGCGTCGCTCCGGAACCTCCGGCGCGAGCGCGATCGGGCGGTGAAGGTCCCCTCGGAGCTGGTCCGGGAGCTGGCCGAACGGCAGAGCCGGGCGGTGGAGGCCTGGCGCGCGGCGCGCAAGGAGAGCCGGTTCGACCAGTTTCAGCCGCACCTCGAGCGGCTCCTCGAGCTGAAGCGCCGGCAGGCCGACGCCCTCGGCCACGACGGCGAGCGCTACGACGCGCTCCTGGAGCTGTACGAGCCGGGGATGCGGGTGGCGCGGCTCCTGCCGATCTTCGAGCGGCTGGAGCGGGAGCTGACCCCGATCGTCCGGACGATCACGGAGGCGCCGCCGCCGGCGGGCCGCTGGGAGATGACCGGGAAGACCTTCCCGGTGGACGGGCAGTGGGCGTTCACCCTGAAGATCCTCGAGTGGATGGGCTTCGACGGCGCCCGGGGCCGGCAGGACCGGAGCGTGCACCCCTTCACCGGCGGCACCGGCCCCGGCGATGTGCGGCTCACCACCAAGCTCCTCGAGGACAACCCCTTCCCGGCGATCTTCGGGACCATCCACGAGTGCGGCCACGGGCTCTACGAGCAGGGGCTGCCCAAGGGCCACGAGCGGGACTTCGCCGGCGTAGCGGCGTCGATGGGCCTCCACGAGTCGCAGTCTCGGCTCTGGGAGAACCTGATCGGCCGCTCCCTCGCCTTCTGGGAGCGGTACCTGCCGGAGCTCCAGCGGCTTGTCCCGGCCACCGCCGGCGCCACCCCGGAGACCTTCTTCGCGGCGGTGAACCGGGTGGAGCGCTCGCCGATCCGCATCGAGGCCGACGAGGTCACCTACAACCTCCACATCCTCCTCCGCTTCCGGCTGGAGCTGGCGATGCTCCGGGGCGACCTCGCGGTAGCCGACCTGCCCGCCGCCTGGAACGAGGGGATGGAGAAGGGTCTGGGGATCCGCCCGGCCAACGACGCGGAGGGCGTCCTCCAGGACATCCACTGGGCGTGGGCCGAGTTCGGCTACTTCCCGACCTACAGCCTGGGCAACCTCTACGCCGCCACGCTCCACGCCAAGATGGACGAGGAGCTGGGCGGGGTGGAGGCGGTGATCCGCCGGGGCGAGCTGACCCGGCTCCGGGACTGGCTCGGGGCCAAGGTCCACGCGGTCGGCCACCTCTACGACGCCGAGGA
>JAEZJH010000016.1 GCA_023436385.1 Pseudomonadota bacterium | reverse complement strand
GTGCCGGCCCGCCGGGACCGGAAGTCCGGGCAGTCGCAGGTGGCGGGCAGGCCGGTGAGATCGGGCAGGACCCGATAGCCGTTCCCGCTCCCGCCCTGCCCCTCGAAGCCCGGTCCCGCCGGCGTGAAGGCGAAGGGCTCCTCCGCCGCCGCCCGCCGGCGCTTCTCGATCTCGTCCCGAAGGGCCACGTGCCCACCTCTCGTCCGCCGGAACGGCGGCAACGATGGCAGTGTCGCGCGGGGGTCTGACATCGGCCGGAAGCGCCCGGAACTCCTACGATCGGCCGCCGCCGCGGGTGCCCGACGCCGGCCGTGGGCCGGGGGCCGGCGCCGTCAGTTCTTCCGCCCGGCGCCGACGAGGAGGAGGGCGGCGCTCTGCAGGTGAAGGCGGGTACGGCCGGCGAGGGGGCCCAGGCCGAAGGCGGCGGTGAACCCGACCACCGGGAGGCTGGGGAAGCGCCGCTGGATCTGGGCGAGGTCGAAGCCCGGATCGTCGTAGAGCGCCCGCCCCCGGCCCGGGCCGTCGACGTAGATCCCGAAGGCCGGCGGTCCGCCGAGGCGGTCGGCGGCGGCGGCGAGCATGTCGTTCAGCTCGTCCCGGGCGCCGACCGCGTCCCGGAGGCAGAAGGCGAAGGTCTGGCCCTCCCGGACCTTCTCGCCCACGGTGATCGCCCCGTGGATCGGGTCGGCCTGGACGATCGGTCGCACCAGCCGGTGGTCGCGGTCGAGGCGGCCGGTGCCGTCGACGGAGACGCCGGCGAAGATCCAGGCGCCCACCTTCGACAGCTCGAGCTCGTGCTCCTCGGCGAGCCGCTGGAGCGCCTCGAGGGCGGGGCGGCCGTCGAGGGCGAAGATGCGGCTGCCCTTGGCGGCGGTGATCCGCATCGGCGCGGAGATCGGGCGGGCACTCGAGGCGATCTCCGCCACCGCCGGCACGCCGGGGAGGTGGAGGAGGGCGAAGCCGTTGGTGCGGACGTCGCCTCCGGCGAGGATGGCGCGCTTGGTGCGCCCGGCGATCCCGCCCCCGATCACCGCCACCGGCGAGGCGTCGAGGGCGGCAAAGAGCTTGCCTCCGAAGCCTCCCCGGGGCGTGGCGAGGACCAGCGCGGCGCCGCCGCCGGTGGTGAGGCGGCGGCCCAGATCGGCGAGGCGATCGGCGAGTTCGGGCCCCTTGCGGACGGAGACCACCTCCGGGGCGACGCCGCCGACCACCAGCAGCGCGAGCCCCGAACCCTCCTCGAGGACGCCGTCGGGGGCGAGGAGGCTGGCGGCAGAGCCGCCGATCAGCTCCCGGGCGCCGGTGGCCTCGCGGACCGCGGCGGCGAAGCCGGGCCGGCGGAGGAGGTCCGGGGTGGCGAAGGCGATCGCCAGGTCCGCGCTGCGGAGGCCGGCGCGATCGAGGGCACGGGTCGCCGCCTCGTCCACCGCCGAGGCGACGGACGGACGGGAGGAGAGGGCGGCTCCGGCGGCAAGGATCATCCGGGGCAATCTGCCACGGGGGGCGGGAGGCCGCATCCGCCCGGACCGGCACGGAGTGTTCGCTCGAAGTCGCACGGGCCGTGCCGCACCGCGACAAGAACCGGTCCGTGTCCCCTTGCGGTTCCGCCCCGGGTGCGTGCAGATTCCGGCCCCTTGGCGATCGACCTGGCGATAGGGCCCTGGGCCTGGCTGAAGCGGACATGGCGAGCGGCCTCGCCGTCGACGGTGTTCGTGGGTGGATTCGCCCTCCTCATCCTCGTCGGGACCGCCGGACTCCTGCTCCTGCCCGGCCTCACCACCGGCCCGGAGCTGGGCTTCGTGGACGCCCTCTTCATGGTCACCAGCGCGATCTGCATCACCGGGCTGGCGGTGGTCGACCCGGCGACCGCCTTCACCTTCTGGGGCCAGCTCTACCTCCTCGTCTGTGTCCAGGTGGGCGGCCTGGGGGTGATCACCCTGACCACCTCGATCATCGGCGCGATGGGCCGGCGCATGTCGCTCCGGACCGAGCTCCTCACCAGCCCCGGGGTGGAGGTCGGCCAGCGAAGCGAGGCCGGCAGTCTGGTGCTCGCCACCGTCCGGATGACGCTGGCGATCGAGGCCGTCGGCGCGTTCCTCCTCTGGCTCCTCTTCCTCGGGGACTACGGGCCGGTGGGGGCGATCTGGCCGGCGGTCTTCCACGCGGTGAGCGCCTTCTGCAACGCCGGCTTCTCCACGATCCACGGCGGCCTGGTCGCCCACCGGGAGGAGCCGGGCGTCCTCGCGGTGATCGCGGCGCTGGTGGTGATCGGCGGCATCGGGTTCCTCACCCTCGAGGAGCTCCTTCGCTGGTGGCGGGGGCGGGGCGTGGTGCGGCGCCGCCTCTCGACCCACACCGCCGCGGCGGTGGGGACCACCGCGGTGCTCCTCGTGGTGGGCACGGTGCTCTTCGCGGTCTTCGAGTGGAACGGCGTCCTCGGCGATCTCGATCTCTCCGACAAGCTGGCCAACGCCGCGTTCATGTCGGTGGTGCCGCGGAGCGCGGGGTTCCACTCCGTGTCGTACGCGGAGATCGGCAACCGGGCTGGCTTCCTCACCATCCTGCTGATGCTGGTCGGCGGCTCGCCGGGCTCCACCGCCGGCGGGATCAAGACCACGGCGTTGGCGGTCCTGGGGGCGCTGGCGATCTCGCGGATCCGCGGGCGGCGCCACGTCGCCCTCCACGGCCGCACCGTCCCCGACGGCACCATCCAGCGCACCGTCTCCCTGGCGCTCTTGGCGTTCACCATCCTCTCGGCCTCGGTGCTGATCCTCGCCACCACCGAGGGCGGCAGCCTCACCGGCGAGGACGACCGGGAGCGCTTCCTCCCGATCTTCTTCGAGGCGGCGAGCGCGTTCGCGACCACCGGGCTGTCGATGGACTACACCCCGACGCTCTCCGCGGCGGGCAAGCTCTGGACCTCGCTGATGATGTTCGTGGGCCGGGTGGGGCCGCTGCCCTTCTTTGCCGCGATCGCCATCCGCGGACGGCCCTCGGTCCGGGAGACGCGGGCCGCCCACGAGGACCTGATCGTTGGCTAACGGAGGAGTGCGATGAAGCGGATCATCGTCGTCGGTCTCGGCAACTTCGGCTCCACCCTGGCGATGCGGCTCCACGAGCTGGGCCACGACGTGGTGGCGATCGACGCCAAGCCCGAGGTGGTGGACGCGATCGGGCCCCGGGTCACCCGGGCCGTGGTTGGCGACGCCACCAAGCGCCGTGTCCTCGAGGAGGCCGGGGCCCGGGAGGCCGACGCGGCGATCGTCTCCACCGGCGACGACATCGCCGCCAGCACCCTGGCGCTCCTCGCTCTCCGGGACGTTGGCGTGCGCGAGGTGTTCGTGAAGGTGGTCTCCTCCGATCACGCCCGGATCGCCGACGCCCTCGGCGCCGAGGCGGGGATCTTCCCGGAGCGGGAGTCGGCGATGGGCCTCGCCTCCCGCCTCACCACCGGCAAGCTCCTCAACTACGTGCAGCTCGGCAACGAGTTCAGCCTCCAGGAGATGCCGGTGCCGGAGAGCTGGAACGGCAAGTCGCTCCGGGAGCTCTCGCTGCCGTCGCGGTTCCGGGTGCAGGTGGTGGCGGTCCACGACGTGCTCACCGACACCATGCTGCCGGTGCCGGATCCGGACCGGCGGCTCACCCACTCCGACGCCCTGCTGGTGGCGGGGAATCCCAAGGCGCTCGAGCGGTTGGCGAACCTGCGGTAGCGGAGACCCGGGGAACGCCGGATTTTCTGAAAACAGAAACGCTCCCATCGACCTGCGGGCCCCCGAGGTGTGATCGGGTGGGACCCGTGCGTCTACCGGGTGGCCGGAAAGAGCTATCGACCTCCGGCGGGGGTCGATAGGATGGCCGGGCAACTTGGGCGTTTGTTTCCGTTTGTTTCTGACTTCGGAAGGGGGCAGTCGTGGGGCTGTTGGCTCGAAGTCTGGCAATCGCCGGATTGGCGTTCTTGTTTGCGACAACTGGCTGTGGTGGCGATGACCCGG
>JAEZJH010000608.1 GCA_023436385.1 Pseudomonadota bacterium | reverse complement strand
TCCGAACCCTCCGCGGACGGGGCGGCTTCCGCTTCCGCGGCAGCGCCCTCCGTCGCGGCCGGAGCCGCCGGCGCTCCCTCCGCCGGCGTGGCGGCCGGGAGCTCCGCGGTCGGCGCCGGCTTTGGCTTGCCGGCGGCCTGGGCCTGCCGGCCCTTCCACCGCTCGAGCTGATCGGCGCCCTGTCCGGTGGAGCGGACGTAGAGCTCGAAGACCAGGAGCGCGTCCGCGAAGTAGTGCTGCTTCACGAACTGCATCGGCGAGCCGCGCCGGCGCTTCACCCCCGAGAGGATCCGCTGGGCGAAGAGGAGCAGCCGGGCCCGCTCGGCGATCCGGCGGGGAAGCCGGGCAGTGCGCACCAGCTCCGCGAGCAGCGCCTCGACGCTGGTGGCGGCCGCCGACGCGCTCCACGGGACCTTGGGCGCCTCCTCTTCCGTAGGCTCGGCGGGCAGCGGCGCTGCCGCCTCGGCCTCGGCCTCGGCCTCGAGATCCTCGGCCTCGCCGTTCTCCGTGTCGCCGTTCTCGGCCTCGCCGTTCTCGGCCTCGGCCTCCGGGCCCGCCACCTCGGTTGCCGCCGGATTCGCGGCTTCGATCGCCGGACCGGCCGCTCCGGGCTCCGGGTTCGCCCCGGGCGCCGCGGCTTCCCCGGCCCCAGCGCCTTCGCCGGCGTCGGCGGAGCCGGCCTCCGGGCGCTCGACCGCAGCAGCCTCGCCGTCTTCGGAAAGCTCCGACGATGCGGTGGTCGCCTCGCTGGTCGGGCCGGCCGCGGCCTGGAGTTCCGCCCGCGCCGGCGGCACCCGGTTCGGCGCCGCGACCCCGGGCGGAACCGCGCCGGGCCCCTTGCCCTCCTTGATCAGCTCGCGCCGGGAGAGGTGCACGAGGAGCGCGGAGAGCAGCACGGCGTCGTCGGGCAGGGGACCCGCCGCCACCGCATCGTCGAGGAGCCCCAGGCCCACGAACAGCGCCCGGGCCTCCTCCGGCGGCGCGCGCTCGAGAAATTCGGCGAGCGGCGGCAGGAGCACCGGGATCGCGCCCGCGTCCCGGAGGAGCTCGAAGCAGCGGCGGGACGCGCCCGAGCGGAGCAGCCGGAAGATCTCCTCGAGGACCCGGGGCGGCGAGCAGCGGGCGATCTCCCCCGCGTACCGCCGCATCGCCGCGAGGGTCTGCTCCTCGATGGTGAACCCGCACTTGGCGGCGAAGCGCACCGCCCGGAGGATGCGGACCGGGTCCTCGCGGAAGCGCACGTCGGGGTCGCCGATGGTGCGGATGCGCCGAAGGGCGAGGTCCTCCCGGCCGCCGACGTAGTCGATGATCCGGCCCAGGACCACGTCGTAGAAGAGGCCGTTCACCGTGAAGTCGCGGCGGCGGGCGTCCTCCTCGGCGGTGCCGAAGACGTTGTCCCGGGCGATCAGCAGGTCTTCCCCGGGCTCGATCTGCTCGAGGTCCTCGTTGGGATTGGCCCGGAAGGTGGCGGTCTCCACCACCTTGCCGCCCTTGAAGTAGACGTGGGCCAGCCGGAAGCGGCGGCCGATCAGGCGGCAGTTCCGGAAGATCGCCCGGACTTCCCCGGGGTGGGCGCTGGTGGCGACGTCGAAGTCCTTCGGCTTCAGGCCGAGGGAGAGGTCGCGGACGCAGCCGCCGACGAGGTAGGCCTGGTGGCCAAAGGCCCGCAGGCGGTAGATGACCTTCAGCGCGTCGGGATCGAGCCGGTCGAGCGGGATCTCCGCGGGAGGTCCCTCGGGGTCGAGCGCGCTGGGGATGCGCCCGGACTCCTCGATCTCGCGGGCCCGGGAGATCGCCCGGGGAGAAAGCTCGACGGGGCGGTCGATCGGCTCGTCGCGGCGGTAGGCGGGCGGGTGATGGTTCGGTTCGCTCATGGTCGCGGTCGTCCCGCGGTCGCGAACCTACGGTAAGAAGTCCGGCCCCGTCAATCGAGCCATTGCCGAAGGGCCGCCGCGGACGGCGGCCCCTCGAGGATCCGGGTCGCCTCCCGGCCCTACGGCGAGGGGGTCGACCCCGGTTGCTGCTGCTGGGACCGGGAACCCCGGTTGCTCTTCGCGTCCACCTCGGTGGCGATCGCCTGGTCCTGGGCGAGGTTGAACTTGGCGCGGATCTCCGTACCCGGCTGCAGGTCGGAGAGCGTCGCCTGCCGGCCGTCGACTTTCACCTTGGTCTGGTTGGCGGTGCTCAGCTCGGCGGGCGGGAGGTTCGGGCGATTGACGGTGATCGTTTTCTGGTTCGGGTTGACCGAGGCCACCGTGCCCTCGATGTTGAAGTGGTCCCGGGACTGGAAGATCTGCTGCTGGCTCTGCTGGTCCGTCTGCCCCATCTGCCCCATCTGCCCCGGCATCGCCGTCCGCTCCTCCTGCCCCGGGCTGACATCGGAGCCCATCTGGCCTGGGCTCACCGATCCGTCGCCCTCGGCGACGGCCAGCGCCGGAACCATCGTGAGCCCGGCGATCGCCAGCAACGTCCGCATTCGCATCCACACCCTCCTGGTCGTGTCGGCCAACGGCGATCGGGCGCCGTCGCGAGGGGACGCTTCGCACCGCCTGCCGGGAAGGGGAGAGACGGCCGGTTCGACATGGGCTCGCTCCTTCGCCCGTGCCCCGGGCGGCGCGGCAGGGCGAGAGGGTCCGGAGCGCCGGGAGGGGGCCCGCGAAAAGACGACGGCCCCGGAGCGGACGCCCCGGGGCCGCGGAACCGCGCGACGCGGTCGGCGAACCGATCAGCCGGCCTGCGGGCCGAGCGCGAACTGCCAGCGCCCGTTGATCGCGTTCGAGTTGAGGGCGTTGAGCTCGTTGGCGATGTAATCCGGCTTCTTGGTGCCGTAGTCGATCATGTACGCGTGTTCCCACGCGTCGATGGCGACGAGGATCGCCTGGTTCGGCATCAGGCCCACGTCGTGCTCGGTCCGGACCAGCACGTTCCGGACCTTGTTGAAGTTGTAGTCGTAGACGGTGAGGGTCCAGCCATGTGCCGAGGCGAGGCACGCCTTGGTGTCGGCGATCCAGTTGTCCATCGAGCCGAAGGAGTCGGCGATCGCCTTCTTCAGGCCGGCGGTGGGCTCGCCTTCCTTGATCAGGTTCCCGAAGTAGAGCTCGTGGAGGACGGTGCCGTTGTTGGCCACCGGCTCCCGGCGACGGAGCTCCGAGTACTCGTTGAACGAGTAGTTGGGCGCCGACTTGTCGGTCTTGCCGAGCTTCTCCCAGATCTCGTTCAGCTTCTTCACGTAGCCCTGGTAGAGGCCGAAGTGCGCCTTGAGCTGCGCCTCCGACAGCCCGGGGACCTTGCCGATCAGGTGATCGAAGTTCTTTGGCTCGTAGATCATTTGCCTGCCCCTTCGTCCGTCCGCGGACGCCATGTGAAGGGCCACGGGTATAAGAGGCGCATTCGGGGGGCGCAAGGTCGCTTGTGGGGCGGAGGCCACCGAGGCCGGCACCGGTGCCGCCCTTCGAACACTTTCCGCACCCACGCCGGGGCGGGCGCATCCCAGGGCATGCTAAGGAGCGACCCATGGCACACAAGGTCACCTATATCCCCGGCGACGGGATCGGCCCCGAGGTGATGGAGGCGACGATCGAGGTGGTGAACGCCACCGGCGTCGCCATCGAGTGGATCCCCGGCGAGGCCGGCGCGGAGGTGGAGGCGCGCACCGGCTCGAACCTGCCGGTCCTCACCCTGGAACAGATCGTCCGCACCGGGGTGGCGCTCAAGGGGCCCACCGCCACGGCGATCGGCTCCGGATCGCCCTCCGCCAACGTCGCCCTGCGCAAGGGCCTCGATCTCTACGCCAACCTCCGCCCGGTGAAGTCGATCCCCGGGGTGCAGAGCCGCTACGAGAACGTCGACCTGGTGGTGGTCCGGGAGAACACCGAGGACCTCTACGCCGGGCTCGAACACATCGTCGTCCCCGGGGTGGTCGAGTCGCTGAAGATCATCACCGAGCGGGCCTCCACCCGGATCGCCCGGTTCGCCTTCGACTACGCCCGGCGGCACGGCCGGCGGTTGGTCACGGCGGTGCACAAGGCGAACATCATGAAGCTCTCCGACGGCCTCTTCCTCGAGTGCTGCCGGAAGGTCTCCCGGGAATATCCGGAGATCGCCTTCTCCGAGCTGATCGTCGACAACTGCTGCATGCAGCTGGTTCGGGATCCCACCCGCTACGACGTCCTCGTGCTCGAGAACCTCTACGGCGACATCGTCAGCGACGTGTGCGGGGGTCTGGTGGGCGGCCTGGGCGTGGTTCCGGGCGGGAACCTCGGCGACCACGGCGCGGTGTTCGAGGCGGTCCACGGCACCGCGCCCGACATCGCCGGCAAGGGCATCGCCAACCCCACCGCGCTCCTCCTCTCCGCGGCGATGATGCTCGACCACCTGGAGGAGCGGAATGCGGCGGACCGGGTCCGCGGGGCGATCTCCCGGACCCTCGCCGAGGGCCGGGTCCGCACCCCGGACCTGGGCGGCACCGCCACCACCCGGGAGTACGTGGACGCCCTGAAGGCCGCGCTGTAACGCGTTCGAACGGCGGGGAGGCGGTTCGATTTCGGCCGCCGCCATCGAAGCTCCGCGGAAACGGGTCCCGAAACCGGGTGGCATGTGTCGCCCCGGGGGCCGCATTGAATTCCGTTGACGGCCGGCCTATATGCCCGGCCATGCGCGAGCTTCCCCTCCACTCCCTCCATGCGGGCCTGGGCGCCGAATTCGCGGCCCGGGGCGACTCCGAATTCGTGGCCGCGTACGGTCCCGTCTCCGCCGAGGAGGCGGCGCTCCGGGAGGCGGTCGGCCTCGTCGACCGGTCGGATCGGGCCTTCGTCGCCGACACCGGCCCCGAGGCCAAGGGCTACCTCCACGGCATGGTCACCAACGAGGTGAACGGCCTCGCGCCGGGGCAGGGCGCCTCCGTGGCGGTGATCACCTCCCGCGGCAAGATGCTCGCGGACGGCCGGGTGCTGGCCCTCGCGGAGGAGCAGGTCCTTCTCGACGTCCCCGGCGAGACCCGGGAGGCGGTCCACGGCCACCTCGACAAGTTCCTCATCAGCGAGGAC
>JAEZJH010000539.1 GCA_023436385.1 Pseudomonadota bacterium | reverse complement strand
GCCACGGGGATCGGCGCGACCGCGCCCACGCCCTCGCCCGGCCGCGCGCTCCCGTCCGCCGGCTCGGCGAACCAGTCGGACGGCGGCTGCTCCCGGGCCCCGGGCCCGTTCCCCACCACCGGCCCCGGCGCCTTGAGCCAGCTCTCGATCTGCGCCGGCCGCCGGATCCCCGCCTGTCCCGCCTCCTGGGTCACCGGCCGGATCAGCCCCTCGGCGATCAGGCGGTCGATCACCGCCAGCGCCGCCAGCTCGTCGAGCTCGGCGTCCTCGACCACTCCCTCGAGATCCCGCCGGCCGTCGAAGAGCCGAAGGAGCGCGTGAACGTCGTCGGGGAGCTCCTCGAGACGGGCGGCGAGGGCGCGGTAGTCCACCTCGCACCGGGTCTCGAGCGAGGGTAGGCCTTCCGACAGCCGGCCCCACTCGTCGAGGCGGCGCATTCCCTCGAGGAGCAGCGCCTGGGTGGTGAGGTCGATCCGGTCGCGGCGATCGTGGGGTCCGAACTCGAGCCGGAACGAGCCCTCGTTCCAGTCGAGGAGCCGGTAGAACGCGTGCTCGCCCCGCAGGTTCCCCAGCTCCGCGTCCACCGCCCGGCCGTCCCGGAAGTAGACCGCGGCGCGCCGGCCACGGCGATCGACCAGGTGGATCACGCCGGTCTTCCGGCCCAGCTCGAAGGTCTGGACCAGGTCGACGATCCCCATGTCGGAGAGCGAGCCGGAGAAGCCACCCTGCCCCTCGCGCCGGGCCAGCCGCTCCTTCTCCCGCTTCTGCAGGAGGAGCTTCACCCGGGCGATGATCTCCTTCACGTAGATCGGCTTGGTCAGGTAGTCGTCAACGCCCAGCTCCAGCCCCTGGACCCGCGCCTCCAACGACTTCTGCGCGGTGAGGAAGAGGAAGGGGACGTCCCGGAAGCGCGGGTCGGCGCGGAACCGCCGGCAGAACTCGAGGCCGTCCAGCACCGGCATCTTGGTGTCGGAGACCACCAGGTCCGGAGGCCGGGCCTCGCAGCGCTCGAGGGCCTCCAGGCCGTTGGCCGCGGTGGCGACGGAGAAGCCGGCCTTCCGCAGGCTGACCTCCATCACCCGCAGGCTCTTCGCGTCACCGTCGACGAGGAGCAGGTGCTGTTTCGCCAAGGCCGCCTCCCGGGCGCGCCCGTCGGTCGGGTGCGCCAGCCGTTCGCCCGTGCCGCTCCGTGCGACGGGAGGCCCGAGCCGCGCCCGTTCCCGCGGTCCCCCTTGCGCCGGAGCGCCCTCCGGGTGCTCGGGTGGGATGATCCGGGCCGGATACGCGGGGTGTCAAGGTTTGGGACGGGATCGCTATCACCTGCCGTGGGTCCCGCGCGTTTTCGCGGAGAGGACCCGCAGCTCCTGGGCGGTCTCCGCGTGCTTGGGGTTGGCCTTGAGCGCGTCGCGGAAGTGGCGTTCCGCGCGGTCCATGTCGCCCTCGCGGCGGGCGACCACCCCGAGGAAGAAGTGCGGCTCGGCGTACTTCGGGTAGCTCGCGGCCAGGGCGGCGAGCTCGGTCCGGGCCCGCGGGACGTCGTCGCGGCGGGCGGGATCGGAGAGGATCGCCCAGGCCGCCCGGGCGAGGAGATCGGGCCGCTCCCGCAGCGTCGCCGCCTGCCGGTAGGCGCGCTCGGCGTCGGCGAAGGCCCGGTGCCGCATCGCGTTCTCGGCGACGCCGATCAGGCCGCGGAGCTGGGCGTCGACCGACGGCAACGCGTCGCCGCCGTCGAGGGTCGCCTCGTAGGCCTTCCGCCGCTCCTCGTCCTGGAGGACCTCGTACGCCTCGTTCACCGCGGTGAAGATCTCCTTCATCTCGCGGGTGAGATGGGCCAGCTCCGGCGGGACGCGATCGGGATGGTAGAGCTTGGCGGCCTCGAAGAAGGCGCGCTTCACCCCCTCGCGGCCGGTGGAGCGGGCGATCCCCAGGCGCCGGAAGTAGTCCTCGTCGGCGATCGACCGGTGGCGGGCGAGGATCCGGCCCGCGAGCGCCGTCAGCTCCTTGCCGAGCGGCGGGCCCGCCTGGGCCGCGGGGCCGGGCGTCCCGGGGCCCGGTGTCCCGGGACCCGGCGTCCGTGGCCCCGGCGTCCCCGGGCCGGGCGTCGCGCCCGACCGAGCCGGCCCCGGGGTCCCCGACCGCGCCGTCCGATCGTTCCCGTCCTCCGCCACGCCGCGCAGCCGCTCCGGCGCACCCGGGATCGCCCCGAACGCCCGCCGGAGCATCCGCGCCCGGCGGGCCCGGGCGGTGGCGGCGTCGCGTTTGAACTCGGGCGGCGGCCGGGAGCGCGCGGCCGCCCGCGCCTTCCGGGCCTGCTCCTCCTCCTCCGCCCGAATCCGGCGGGTCTCCTCCTCGGCGGCCTTCCGCGCCCGCTCGAACTCCTCCAGCTCCCGCTCTTGCACCGCGCGGAGCCGCCGGTCCCGCTCCGCGGTGCTCTCCGGCGACGGCGGCGGCGGCGTGGTCTCCCGCGCCGGGGACGAGAGCGGCGGCGGCGCGCCCACGGCGAAGCCGTCGGCGAAGGGATCGAAGGGGACCGGCCCCGGCGTCACGTAGTCGAGCGGCCCCGCGGGCGGCGGCGCCTGCACCACGTTCTTGCCGAAACCGACGGCGAGCCCGGCGGGCGGCTCCGGCGCCAGCGCCGGCGCGGGGGGAGGAGGC
>JAEZJH010000560.1 GCA_023436385.1 Pseudomonadota bacterium | reverse complement strand
TCCCTCGACAATCTACGGACGCAACAGCAGCGGTTCCGACGGGGCGGGTTCGATACAGGCCGGGTCATCGTAGGCCGGCGAGTTGACCCGGGACGAGACCGGGAGCGCCTCCATCTCCCCGGCCGGGAACGGGACGAGGAGCGGGAGCGCCTCCTCCGTCGGCGCGGCGAGCCAGCGGTCGAACCGGTCCGGCGGCAGGATCGCCGGCATCCGGTCGTGGATCGGTGCGACCAGGGAGTTGGCGGGCACGGTCACGATCGTGCAGGTGCGCAGCCAGCTCCCGTCCGGCGCGCGCCAGACCTCCCAGAGGCCGGCGAAGGCGAAGGGGCGGTGATCGGCCCGGCGGAGCCAGATCGGAAACCGCTTCTTCCCCTCCTTCCGCCACTCGAAGAAGCCGTCGGCGAGGACCAGGCAACGCCGCTTCTCCAGCGCCTTGCGGAACGCCGGCTTCTCCGCCAGCGACTCCGCCCGTGCGTTGATCAGCCGATTGCCGATGGAGACGTCGCTGGCCCAGGAGGGAACGAGACCCCAGCGGAGGAGCGAGAGTTGCCGCGGCGCGTCGGAGACGATCGCCGGCACCGGCTGCGTGGGCGCGACGTTGAACCGGGGTGGGAGTGGCTCGGCCGGTGGCTCGAGGCCAAATTCCCGGACCAGGTCCTCGACCGGCGTGGTAACGGTGAAACGGCCGCACATGGCCCCTCCGGACAGCCCATGAGGGTTAGGGCGCGGACCAAACGGGGCGTTGGCCGCGGCGGACACGGTGATTATCACCCAGCCCGCTTCCAAGCTGCCGTCCGGGGGATCGGCAGCGCTAGATACCGAGCGAGTCGCTCGCCCGGACATGGCCGTTCGCCGCGGGCGACTTTAGCGTTCCGAGGGAGCGGACCGAAGAGGTTGGAGTCTCGAACCGCGGGGCCAAGGGTCCTGCAGTGCTTGCCGTTTTGCGCTCAATCTTCGTCGAAAGGAAGGTTCTCCCGATGGCCGTTCAGGCGTCGACCTCCGGCACCCCTCCGACCACCAACCGCCACCTGACGAGCTGGGTGGAGGAGATGGCCAAGCTCACCAAGCCCGACCGGATCGTCTGGTGCGACGGCTCCGAGGCGGAGAAGGAACGCCTCACCCAGTACGCCGTCGACACCAACGTGCTGGCGCCTTTGAACCAGGAGAAGCTGCCCGGTTGCTACCTGTCCCGCTCGAACCCCAACGACGTGGCCCGGGTCGAGCACCTCACCTTCATCTGCACGCCCACCAAGGACGAGGCCGGCCCCACCAACAACTGGATGGCGCCGGACGAGGCCTACCGGAAGCTGGGCGCGCTCTTCGACGGCTCGATGCAGGGCCGGACGATGTACGTGGTGCCCTACGTGATGGGGCCGGTCGGCTCGCCCTTCTCGAAGATCGGCATCGAGCTGACCGACAGCGTCTACGTGGTCCTCAACATGCGGATCATGACGCGGATGGGGAAGCAGGCCCTCGACATGCTCGGGGACTCGAACGACTTCAACCGCGGCCTCCACTCGACGCTCGATCTCAACCCCGATCGCCGCTTCATCTGCCACTTCCCCCAGGACAACACCATCTGGTCGATCGGCTCGGGCTACGGCGGCAACGTGCTGCTCGGGAAGAAGTGCCTCGCCCTGCGGATCGGCAGCTACCTCGGGCGCAACGAGGGCTGGCTCGCCGAACACATGCTGATCCTCGGCGTGGAGAGCCCGGAGGGACAGGTCACCTACGTGGCCGCCGCGTTCCCCAGCCAGTGCGGCAAGACCAACTTCGCGATGATGGTCCCGCCCCGGCGCTTCGAGGGCTGGAAGATCTGGACGGTGGGCGACGACATCGCCTGGATGCGGGTGGGTCCCGACGGGCGGCTCTGGGCGATCAACCCCGAGGCCGGCTACTTCGGCGTCGCGCCGGGGACCAACAAGAAGTCGAACCCCAACGCGATCCAGATGATCTCGCGGGACACCATCTACACCAACGTGGCGGTCACCCCCGACGGCGACGTCTGGTGGGAGGGCAAGGGCGAGGAGCCGCCGCCGGGGACGCTCGACTGGCAGGGCCGGCCCTGGGATCCCAAGTCCGGCGAGAAGGCGGCCCACCCGAACAGCCGCTTCACCGCGCCGATGAAGAACAATCCGATGCTCTCGCACGAGGTCGACAAGCCGGAGGGCGTGCCGATCTCCGCGATCATCTTCGGTGGCCGCCGCGCCACCACCGTCCCCCTGGTGCTCCAGTCGTTCAACTGGACCCACGGCGTCTACCTGGGCGCGACCATGGGTTCGGAGACCACCGCCGCCGCCACCGGCCAGGTGGGCGTGGTGCGCCGCGACCCGATGGCGATGCTCCCGTTCTGCGGCTACAACATGGGCGAGTACTTCTCCCACTGGCTGGCCATGCGCGGGCGGATCCCGCACCCGCCGAAGATCTTCATGGTCAACTGGTTCCGGCAGGACGCGTCCAAGAAGTTCGTCTGGCCGGGCTACGGCGAGAACATGCGGGTGCTGAAGTGGATCGTCGATCGGGCCCTGGGGCGGGTCGGCGGCCAGGAGACGGTGGTCGGCTGGGTGCCGCGGGAGGGCGACCTCGACCTCTCCGGTCTCGACATCGCGCCCGAGCAGTTCGCGGAGGCCACGGCGATCCGCTACGACGAGTGGCGGGCGGAGATCGAGTCGCAGAAGGAGTTCTTCGACAAGATCGGCCCGACCATGCCGCCGGCGCTCGAGCTGCAGCGGAAGCTGCTCCTCGCGGCGATCGACAGCGCCAAGGTGTCGGAGAAGGCGGCCTAAGCGCTTCTCCACACGCGTGAAGAACGCGTGAAGCCGTTCCCGGGCCCGGGGTGGAGCACACGCCCCGGGTTCGTCTGTTTTCCGGGCGGCTACTCGCCCTGGAAGCTCGGCGCGCGCTTCTCGAGGAACGCCGCGATCCCCTCCCGGTAGTCGCCGCTGTCGTAGACCTTCCGGCGCAGGCCCTGGAGGCGCTCGAACGACTCGGGGTGGAGCGGCGCGGCGTTGGTCAGGGTGCGGAGCTGCTCCTTGATGGTGGCGATGGCCAGCGGCGAGTTGCGCGCGATGGTGGCGGCGAGTTCCCGCGTGTACGCCTCGAGCTCGTCGGCCGGGACCAGGTGGTTGAGGATCCCCACCTGCAGCGCCCGCTCCGCCTCCAGCGGCCTCGCGGTGAAGAACATCTCCCGGGCCAGCATCGGGCCCACCGCGCTCATCACCCGGAGTACGCCGGAGATGTTGTAGGGCACCCCCAGCTTCGCCGGGGTGATCGCGAAGGTCGCCGAGGGCGCGCCGACGAGGATGTCGCAGCAGAGCGCCACCTCGCAGCCACCGCCCCAGACCCCGCCCTCGATCATCCCGATCACCGGCGCCGGCGAGGCGCGGATGGCGCGGATCACCTGCTCGAGCGGGTCCTGGTAGGAGAGCGGATCGCGGCCGGGGTTGGGCAGCTCCCGGACGTCGTGGCCGGCCGACCAGACCCGGGCGCCCGGGTTGGCCCGGAGGATCACCGCCCGGGCGCGCTGCCGCCCGAACTCCTCGAAGGCGGCGAGGATGTCGGCGATCAGCTCCTTCGAGAGGGCGTTGCGCCTGCGGTCGTGGTCGAGGGTCAGGGTGGCGACCTGGTCTTCGAACTGCATGCGAACGAGCGACATGGAGACTCCTGGCGACCCGACGCCCCGGGGCCCGCCCCGGGACGTTGGTCGCGGGTCTCCTACCGGGCAACGCCGGGCGAGGCCAGGAGAACCCGGCGAGGCGTCAGCCGCGCCGCTCGATCGGCACGTAGTCGCGCTTGGTGGCGCCGACGTAGATCTGCCGGGGCCGGCCGATGCGGCTCTTCCGCTCCCGCATCTCCTTCCACTGCGAGATCCAGCCGGGCAGGCGGCCCATCGCGAACATCACCGTGAACATGTCGGTGGGGATGCCGAGCGCCCGGTAGATCAGCCCGGAGTAGAAGTCGACGTTGGGGTAGAGCTTGCGGTCGACGAAGTACGGGTCCTTCAGCGCGTGCTCCTCGAGCCGCCGGGCGATGTCGAGGAGCGGGTCGTGGTGGCCCATCTTCGAGAGCACCCGGTCGGCGTGGCGCTTCAGGATCGAGGCCCGGGGGTCGTAGTTCTTGTAGACGCGGTGGCCAAAGCCCATCAGCCGGAACTTCGAGTTCTTGTCCTTGGCCATGGCGATGGCGCGGTCGACGTCGCCGCCGTTCCGGTAGACCTCCACCAGCATCTCCAGCACCGCCTGGTTGGCGCCGCCGTGGAGCGGACCCCAGAGCGCGGAGATCCCCGCGGAGACGGAGGCGTAGAGGTTCGCGCCCGACGAGCCCACCATCCGCACCGTGGAGGTGGAGCAATTCTGCTCGTGGTCGGCGTGAAGGATGAGCAGGACGTCGAGGGTCTTCGCCAGCTCCTCGTCGACCTGGTAGGGCTCGGTGGGGAACCCGAACATCATCTTCAGGAAGTTGGCGGCGTAGCCCAGGCTGTTGTCCGGATACATGAACGGCTGGCCCAGGCTCTTTCGGTAACTGAAGGCGGCGATGGTCGGCAGCTTGGCGAGGATGCGCCGGGCGGTGAGGTCGATCTTGGCCGGGGAGAAGTCGTCGGCGTCGGTGTAGAAGGTCGACAGGCCGGAGACCACCGCGGCAAGGATCGCCATCGGGTGCGCCGTGGGCGGGAAGGCCAGGAAGAAGCGCTTCATGTCCTCGTGGAGCAGCGAGTGCCGGGTGAGGCTGGTGGCGAACTCCTGCAACGCGTGCCGGGTGGGCAGCTCGCCGTAGAGCAAGAGGTAGGCCGTCTCCAGGAACGAGGAGTGCTCCGCGAGCTGCTCGATCGGATAGCCGCGGTAGCGGAGGATCCCCTTCTCTCCGTCGATGTAGGTGATCGCCGACTCGCAGGCGCCGGTGTTTCCGTAGCCCTCGTCCAGCGTCACCGCGCCCGACTGGTCGCGCAGCTTCTGGATGTCGATGCCGACCTCCTGCTCGGTTCCGACCACCAGGGGCAGCTCGTACGACGTCCCCCGGAGCTGCAACACCGCCTTTTCGGCCACGGGATACCTCCTTTACACGCCGGTACCGGCCTGCCCCACGGGCGGACGCGCCCCCGACTTCGCCCGACTGTGATGTTCCGAAACAAGATGGGTAGCGCCGCGCCCCCACCGGAGTGCCGAGATCCCTGGGAGCGTAACGGTGGACTTTCCGGCCGTGCAAAGTGGTTTGCCGCGGCGCGTTGGCGGAAAGACAACCCGCGCGGGCTCTAGAGGGCGAGCCGCATCCGGATCGCCACCTGGCCGCCGTCGTAGCGGCCGTGGTCCCGGCCGTCGGACTCGAACCCGGCGGCGGCGAAGAGGCCGAGGGCGGCGTCGTTGGAGTCGGCCACCGTGAGCCGCAGCTCCCGGACGTCGAGCGAACGGCGGGACTCCCGGGCGGCGACGATCGCCCGGGCGAGGAGCCTTTTGCCCAGGCCCTGGCCGCGGTGGGCCGGGTGGATGGCGATCGCCAGGAGGTCGGCGTAGCACCAGCTGCGGCTCTCGTCGCCGAAGTAGAAGCCGAGCATGGCGAAGCCCTGCTTCTCCCCGTCCTCGACCGCCACGAAGGTCAACACCCCCGGCTCCGAGAGCCAGCGCGGCAGCAGCTCCCGGTAGTCCCCGTACGCCCGGAACGCCTGGGCGGAGAGGTCCCGGATGAAGGTGCGGTCGGCGGTGGACGCGGGGCGGAGGACGGTGGGCATGGTCCGATTCCGACCGGAAGGCTGCCAGGAGACGGCGGACGGGTAAAGCAGGGCCGCGGTCGCGTTCCACTACGGAGTCCCGGAACGGAAGCGCTCGTCCCGCCGCGCCAGCTCCGCGATCACCCGGTCCGACCGGACCACGCCGAGCGGCGCGCCGTCCTCGCCGACCACCGGCACCTCGCCCTCCCGGAGCACGCGATCGAAGGTGCGGCCCAGCTCGTCGTCGCTCTCCAGGGCGTCGAAGCGGATCATCGCCGCGCGGGCGGTGGTGGCCATCCGCTCCGGCAGGTCCCGGCCGGCCAGCTCGAGGCGGCGCAACAGGCCCACCGGCCGGTGGTCCTCCACCACCAGCGCCGACTCGGCGCCCGTGTCCCGCAAGAGGAGCCGGGCGTCCTCGAGGGTGGCGTCCGGGGCGAGGGTCGGGACGGTGGTGACCACGTCGCCGACCCGGAGGTCCCGGAGCGTCCAGGCGAGGTCGCTCCGGGTCCGCTCCTGCGCCGCCGCCATCCAGATGAAGAAGGCGATGAGGAGGAGCCACAGGCCGCCGCCGATGAAGGCGATCAGGGCGAAGCCCAGGGCGAAGGCCTGTCCCACCGCCGCGGCAATCCGGGTGGCCTTCCGCGAGCCGAAGAGGCCGGCGAGGGCGGCCCGGAGCACCCGGCCGCCGTCCATCGGGAAGGCGGGGATCAGGTTGAAGATCCCCAGGGCCAGGTTCAGGTAGGCGAAGACGAAGGCGGCGAAGGCGAGGGGCGGCGCGCCCTGGAGCAGCGCCCAGGCGGCGGCGCCCAGGATCGCCAGGGCAATGGAGCAGGCCGGGCCGGCCAGGGCCATCCAGAACTCGTGGCGGGGCCGCCGGGGCATCCGCTCGATCTGCGAGACGCCGCCCAGGGCCATGAGGACGATCGAGTCGACCCGGCCGCCGTGGCGGAGCGCGACCAGCGAGTGGGAGTACTCGTGGAGCGCGATCGAGGCCTCGAGAAACAGCACGGCGACCAGGCCCCAGGCCCAGCCCGGCAGCGCCAGCGAACGCGGGGGCAGGCCGGCGGCGGCGGCCAGGGGTTCGGCGTTGACCGCGAGCCCGGCGACGAGGAGCGGCACCGGGAAGAACGCGGACCAGTGCAGGCGCAGGGGGATGCCCCGGACCCGGAGGACGGTGACGGCGCCGCGGGAGAACACGGAGTGGCGACCTCCTCCGGAGAACCTGGGGTTCCCCGGCTCCGGCGACAGGACGCGGTCGGGAGCCGAGGAGGAGACCCGGGGACCGGGAGGCGGGCCTACGGGACGAGGCGCCCCTCGCCGTTCGCGAGCGCCCAGAACCGCGGCGCGTCGTCGCCGGCCTCGTCGAGGAGCCGGCGCAGGGTCTCCACCGGCTCGTGCCCGCCGTCGTCGGCCAGGGAGAAGGTGCCGAAGTGGATCCCCACCGACGTCGCCGACGAGAGCTCCCGGTGGGCGAGGAGCGCGTCCGCCGGATCGAGGTGGAGGCGCTTCATGAACCAGCGCGGCCGGTAGGCGCCGATCGGCAGGAGGGAGAGCCGCGGCGCTCCCAGCCGCTCGCGGATCTGGGCGAAGTGGGGGCCGTGGCCGGTGTCGCCGGCGAAGAAGACGCGGCCGGCGGGGCCCTCGATCACGAAGCCGCACCAGAGCGTCGCCCGCCGATCGGCGAGGCCGCGGTTCGACCAGTGGGCGGCCGGGACCGCGGTGAAGCGCAGGCCGCCGATCGCCAGAGACTGCCACCAGTCGAGCTCCACCGCCGCCGCGCCGATCCCGTGGTCGACGAGGAGGTGCCGGTTTCCCAGCCCGGTGAGGATCCGGGGCCGGTCCCGGGCGACGAGGCGCTGCAGGGTGGGGAGGTCGAGATGGTCGTAGTGGTTGTGGCTGACCAGGACCACGTCGATCGGCGGCAGGTCCTCGAAGCGGATCCCCGGCGGCCGGTGGCGCTTCGCCCCGGCCCAGGAGACCGGGCCGACGCGGTCGCTCCACACCGGATCGGTGAGGACGTTCACGCCGTCCTGCTGCACCAGCACGGTGGAGTGGTTGACGAAGGTGACCCGGAGCTCGCCGGGCCCGACGCGGCGGGGCGGCGACGGGCCGGGCGGCGCGTCGGTGAACTCCCGCCACGGGCCCGCCTCGCGGCTGGTCATCCAGCGGAGCATGTCGAGGAACCCGTGCTCCTCCGCCTGCTCCTGGTTTCGGAACCGGCGCCCGTCGAAGTGATCGGAGAGCGGGCCGCGGTGGCCGCGGACGGAGAACACGGAACACCCCGTGGCGAGGAGGAGGAGGCCGGCGGCGAGCGGGAGGGCGGCGAGGCGCATCGGCCCCCAGCCTATCCAAGGGCGGGCAGCTTCGTCGCTCCCCCACGGGCCGCCCGAAAGCGGGCCTCCAGCGAACGCCGATCGAAGAACAAACGCTCGGCGAGGCGGAGGAAGACGTCCCGATCGGCGTCGGCCACCGCCAGCTCGTCCTCGACGAAGCGCTCCCAGTAGACGTTCTGGGCCTCCCAGAGATCGAGGCCGCCGTCGAGCGCCTCGCCGAGATCGACCAGCTCGATCGCCTCCCGGGCCAGCTCGCGGCGCGGCGCCTCGGCCAGCGTCCGCATCCGCGCCACGATCAGCCGCTCGAGGTCGCGCTTGGCCGGGGCGATGTCGAGGCGCACCCCCAGGCCCCGGGCCTGGGCGAGGATCCGCTGGACCCGGGCGTGGACCTCGGTGGCGCCGCGGTCGCCGCCCCGAAGCTCGGCGAGGGTCTGGCCCAACTCGGTGGAGAGGGTGAGATCGGCCGCCGCCCGGAGGCCGGTGGGGACGGGGATGTTGGTCTCCTGGAGGAAGCGGAGGAGCGGCCGGGTCTCCTCGAAGATCCGGCGGTAGTCGGCCTCGTACCGGTCGAGGGTCTCGCCGAGGAGCCGGTGGGCGAAGGCGCGCCGCTCGTCGACGAAGAGATCCCGGAGGCGGAAGTCGTGGCCGGCGAGGCGCGCGTCCATCGCCCGGACCACGTCGGTGAGCGAAAAGCGGGAGAACTTCTGGAACAGCTCCTCCTCGAGGTGCGCGTAGGAGACGGGATCGGTGAAGGGCCGGACCGAGCAGCGGAAGTCGTTCCCGCCGAAGTGCAGCACCGCGTAGTTGGCGTCGAGCGTCTCGTGGGTCAGCTCCGAGGTCACCCGGACCCGGCCGACGCCCAGGGTGGCCGGCCCGATGCTCTCCCGCCGGTAGGCCTGCTGGTCGAGGCGGTAGCAGAAGAGCCGGCCGTGGCGCCGCGGCGGCTCGTCGAAGAGCCGGGAGATCCCGTGGTGGGCGACGATCCCGTCGAGGGAGGCGATCGACGGGCGAATGTACCGCTCGTAGACCTGTACGCCGTCGCCGAGCTCGGGGAGGTTGGAACGGGCGGCCTTCAGCTCCGCGAGGAAGCGCGGCTCGAGGGAGGGGCCGCCGGCGTCGCGGGCCAGCTGGATGGCCCGGGCGGCGTACTTCAGCACCTGCACCGTCTCGAGTCCGGACAGCTCGGTGAAGAACCAGCCGCACGAGGTGTACATCAGCATCGCGTGGCGCTGGAGCTCGAGGAGCCGGAGCGCCTGCACCCGGTTCTCCTCGACCCCGAGGATCCCCCGCGACTTCTCCTGGCCGGCGAGCCAGGCCCGCACCCGGGCCGGTTCGCGATCGAGCAGCACCTCGATGTACGTGTCCCGGGCCCCCCAGGGATCGGCGAAGAGCCGGGCGCCCTCGCGCTCGAAGAACTCCGCGAGGTGGTCCCGGAGGGTGTCGAGGGCGTGGCGGAGCGGCTGGCGCCAGGCCTGGTTCCAGCCCGGCGGCCCGCCGGTGTGGCAGCCGCAGTCCGCCCGCCAGCGGTCGACGCCGTGGGCGCAGCTCCAGGCGGTGGCCTCGAGGATCTGCGCCTCCCACTCCGGCGGATGGTGCTCGAGGTACTCGCCGTAGTTGGTCGGCTTCCAGCCGCGGCGCTCCGCCTCCCGCAGCGTGCCGGCGAGCACCTCCTCGCCGCCCTTCCGATGGTGGCCGAAGGTCTCGCCGTCGACGGCGATGTGGAGCAGCTCGGCGTGGTGGCGCGCGTCGCTGTAGCCGCCCTCCAGGCGCCGGACGAACTCGTCCACCGAGGCGAGGCCGCCCTCGAAGGCGAGCGCCTTGGCGATCGGCCCGTCGTAGAAGAACACGGTGATCGAGCCGCCGGAGGGCAGCCGCACCAGGTACGGCCGGGTCGGATCGACGCGGCCGCCGCGGACGTCTTCCCAACTTCCGTGGCCTGGCGGCCGCACCGCCGCGGCCTGGTAGGGCGAGAGCACGGTGAACCGCACGCCCTGGGCGGCGAGGACCTCGAGGGTCTCGAGATCGACAGCGGTCTCCGGGAGCCACATTCCCTCCGGCCGCCGGCCGAAGCGGAGGAGGAAGTCGACGAGGCCCCAGCGGACCTGGGTGACCTTGTCGCGCCGGGTGGCCAGCGGGAGGATCGGGTGGTTGTACGCTTGGGCGAGGCCGTTGCCGTGGCCGCCCCGGACCGCGACGGAGTCCCGGTCCGCGTCGAGCACCGCCGCGTAGACCTCGGGCTTGGCCCGCTGCAGCCAGGAGAGCAGCGTCGGGCCGAAGTTGAAGGAGATCGACCGGTAGTTGTTCACCACCTCGGCGATCCGGCGGTCGGCCACCAGGAGCCGGGCCGCGGCGTTGGGGCCGTAGCACTCGGCGCCGATCCGCTCGTTCCAGTCGTGGAAGGGCGCGGCCGAGTCCTCGACCTCGATCTCCTCGATCCAGGGGTTTTCCCGGGGCGGCTGGTAGAAGTGGCCGTGGATGCAGAGAAAGCGCGGGCGGATCAAGGAGCCTCCGGTCGCTGGCCCGATTTCGCGTTCGGGCAAGGTAGGGGCGGGTGCCTCGTGGCGCAGGGGGCCCCCGAACCCCGGCGCACCGAGCACGCGCCGGCCTCCCGCCTTTCCTGGCCGGCGCGGGCGCTGCCAATCCCCGGTGGGGTGGACACCCATGAACCGACGTGGCCCAGCCGGTAAATCCGCCGGTCCGGAGGGGGCCGACCGATGGAGACCCTCGGGGAAGAGACCTTCCTGCACGAGGCCCCGGGGGAGGGAGGGCTAGCCGACCGGATCGTCGCCGTCGTCCCCATCGGGCTGGCGCTCTGGCGGGTTTCCGACCTCCGCCTGCGCTGGTGCAACCCCACCTTCGCCGCGTACTTCGATCCGACCGGCCGCAGCCGGCGCGAGCTGATCGGGAGCCGGTTCCGAGAGTTCGCGCCCCGGGAGATCGCGGATCGGGTGGCGCCGCTGTTCCGCCGGGTCGTCGAGCGCGGCGAGCCCGCGGTGACGGAGTCCCTCGAGTTCGCCACCCTTCCCCGGGGCCGCGCCTGGTGGCGCTACCTGCTCGTTCCCTTCGAGCTCGAGGGCGAGCGCCACGTCCTCTCCACGGTGGTGGAGATCACCGAGGAGGAGCTGGCCCGCCGGCGGGCGGAGGGGGTGGCCTCGTCCCTCGCGGAGCGGCTGGGGTGGCGGAGCCGGCAGCACGAGGAGGCGGCCCGACAGGCCGCCGAGCCGGCCGCGGTGCTCCAGGCGGTCGCCGAGGGGCTGGTCGTCTACGACCGGGCCGGCAACATCGCGATGATCAACGAGGCCGCCCGGACCTTGGTCGGCTACACGGAGGCGGACATCCGCCTCTCCCTGGCGGAGCGGGCGCGGCGGTGGCGCCTCGTCGATCTCGACGGCAAGCCCGTCCCCGACGGCTTCATGGTCCAACGGGCCCTCGACGGCGAGGGGTTCCGGGGCAAGATCCGCGGGATCGTGCGCGACGGGCGGACGATCTGGGTCTCGATCAGCGCGGCGCCGATCATCGGCGAGGCGGGGTCCCGGCTGGGCGCGGTGCTGACGCTCACCGACATCACCCGGCAGCGGGAGCTGCACGAGTGGATGGTCGACCTGCTGCGGATGGTCTCCCACGACCTGCGGACGCCGCTCACCGCGATCCAGCTCCGGGCCCAGCGGCTCTCCCGAAAGCTCGCGCCCGGGAGCGACCGGGAGCTCGCGGAGGCGATCAGCGATGGCTGC
>JAEZJH010000513.1 GCA_023436385.1 Pseudomonadota bacterium | reverse complement strand
CCCATCGGCCAGCGCCTTGGCGATCGGGCGCATCACCGTCTCGTCCGCCCAGTAGTAGAGGTGGACCAGGGGCGTCGCCGCCACCGGGAGGCCCTTCACCTCCACCGCCCGGTCTTCCTTGACCACCGCTTCGTATTCGCAAGAGAGCGGGCGCAGCGGATAGGCGATGATGTCGTCCTTGTCGTAGAGGTTGACCCACTCGGCGAGCGACGGCCAATCGCGGGCGGCGAGGGCCCCGGGGAAGGCGATCGGTCGATCCAGCCGGGCATCGGGGTAACGGAGGCCGAAGAGCGCCATCGGGCTGCCCATGGTGTAGAACCAGGTGAGCGTCTCGCCACGGGCGAGGGGCGTGTCGCCGCCGGCCTCCCGGACCCGGAGCGGGACGGCGTCATGTCCCGGGGTCGAGCGCTGGAAGTCGTAGACGTAGTCGCTGGTGACGACGGTGCCGAAACTATGGGCGATCACGCAGAGGGGCGCGTCGTCCCCGGCGGTGCGCGCCAACCCGGCGAGCCCCTCGCCGAGCGAGGCGAGGATCGCCTCGTAATTGGACGCATCCCGCGACCGGTCGTAGGCGAGGGCGTCGCCGACGAAGTGCATCATCAGCCACCGGGCGGTGGGGTAATGGAGGGCGTCGAGCTTGCCCACCCGGGGCAGGAGCAGCGACCCCAGGAAGGGCGCGAGGGCCCAAAGGGAACCGGCGTTCAGCTTCTTCACCAGCTCCGCGAGGTTCTCCCCGAACCACTTCTCCCCCTCGTCGCGATACACCCGGGCAAAGAGTTCCTTCTGCCGACCCTCGATCTCCGCGGCCCAGTTGATGCCACGGATCTCCAGGGCGTCGTCGGGATCGACGTCGAGGGCGGCCAGCTCCTCCCCGAAGAGCTGCTTGAGGAGGCGGGTCGGGGTATCGGCGAACGATGGATCGCTGATCTCGATGCCGTGCACGAAGGCCACGGCGAGCTTCCTCGTCTTCATGGTTTCCCCCTTGGACCGGGCCCACCCTAGCGCCCCGGGAGGCGGGGGCCAGGAGACGTTTGGGGGGCAGCTCCTGGGCGGTCTCACCGTGGCCCTGGGCGACGCGCCAGAGGGTCAGGTGTTCACGCCGTACTCCCGGAGCTTGCGCCAGAGGGTGGTGCGGCCGATGCCCAGGCGGGCGGCAGCGGCAGGCTGGGATCCGCCGCAACGGGCGAGGACGGCGAGGATGTGTTCGCGCTCGACGGCCGCCAGGGTCTCGTCGCCGACGGCGACCGGGGCCGGGGAGAGCAGCTCCTCGGGCAGGTGCTCGGGGAGGATGGGGCCGCCGCGGGCGAGGGCGCAGCCGTGTTTCACCGCGTTCCCCAGCTCGCGGACGTTTCCGGGCCAGCGGTAGGCGAGGAAGATCCGCTCCGCCTCCGGGGAGAGGCCGGAGGCCGGACGCTTCTCCGCGGCGAGGAAGTTCCGGGCGAGGGCCAACACGTCCTCGGGACGATCGCGGAGGGGCGGGATCCGGACGGCGAGGACCTTGAGCCGGTAATACAAGTCGGCGCGAAACAGGCCTCGTTCCACGTAGGCGGCGAGATCCCGGTGGGTGGCGGCGACGAAGCGGACGTCGACCGCACGCACCGCGGTGTCTCCGACCCGGCGCACCTCGCCCTCCTGCACCGCCCGGAGGAGCTTGGCCTGGAGCGGCAGGGGCATCTCCGCGATCTCGTCGAGAAACAGGGTGCCGCCGTCGGCCGCCTCGAGGAGGCCCTGCTTGGCCACGGCGGCGCCGGTGAAGGCCCCGCGGACGTGGCCGAAGAGCTCGCTCTCGAGGAGCTCGCCGGGAACGGCGGCGACGTTGATGGCGACGAAGGGCCGGTCCCGCCGGGGGCCGTTGGCGTGGAGCGCCCGGGCGACGATCTCCTTGCCGGTGCCGCTCTCGCCGAGGATCACCACCGGCGCGTCGGCCTCCGCGAAGTCCCGCACCCGGAGGAGCACCGCCCGCATCCCCGGGCTCTCCGCCACCACCGGGGTGACGTTCCGGAGGGAGGCGACCACGGTCTCGAGGCCGCAGACATCGCAGCGGTCCTCGGGGTGCAGCCGGTGGAGGCGGTGGCCCATCGGTTTCTCCTTGTTTCGTTTCGGAACTAGCACGGGCCAATCCGGGCCGTAAAGCCCGGACTTCCGGTGTCCGGGGAGCTGGCACGGAAGGTGCGATGGTCCCGGACAACACGTGCGCCGGACCCTCCGGCGCCCGGAGTCAGGAGAGAGATCGATGAAGCAGCTCGGGATGTTGGTCGGTGCCCTGGCCCTTGCCTCCCTGGCGCTACTCCCCGGGAGTGCGAAGGCGCACTGCGATTCCCTCGACGGCCCGGTGGTGGTCGCGGCGAAGCGCGCCCTCGAGACCGGGAAGCTCGATCCGGTGCGGCCCTGGCTGATGCCGGCGTACGAAGCGGAGGTGCAGGAGGCGTTCGCGGAGGCCCTCGAGGTCCGGAAGCTGGGTCCGAAGGCCAAGGCGCTGGCCGACCGCAGCTTCTTCGAGACGGTGGTGCGGGTGCACCGGGCGGGCGAGGGCGCGCCGTACACCGGCCTCAAGCCCGCCGGCCGGGACCTGGGACCGGCGATCCCTGCCGCCGATCGGTCGATCGAGCAGGGCTCGGTGGCGGAGGTGGAGCGGCTCCTCGTCCACGCGGTGAAGGAGGGCCTGGCCAGCCGCTTTGCCGCGTTCCACGGCAAGAAGGCGCCGCCCGCGGATGTGACCCACGGCCGGCACTGGGTGGCGG
>JAEZJH010000527.1 GCA_023436385.1 Pseudomonadota bacterium | reverse complement strand
GCCGGCGCCTGGTCGTCGGAGATCGGCGACGCCGGCGTGCCGGAGAACGCGGTGGTGCCGGTGCGCGGACAGATGGCCCGCCTCGCCGCCCCCGCCGCTCCCCGGCGGGTGATCTTCACGCCCCGGGGCTACGTCGTCCCCCGGGCCGACGGCACCGTCCTCGCCGGCTCGACCATGGAGCGGGTGGGGTTCGAGCGGCGGGTCACCGCCGGCGGCCTGGCCGGGGTCCTGGGCAACGCGGTGCGCACGGTCCCGGCGCTGGCCGGCGCCACCGTGGAGGAGATCTGGGCCGGGCTCCGGCCGCTGACGCCCGACGATCTCCCGCTCCTGGGCGAGCTCCGGCCCGGCCTCTTCCTCTGCACCGGCCACGGCCGCGGCGGGATCCTCCTCGCGCCGGAGAGCGCGCGGCTCGTCGCCGACGCCGTCCTCGGCCGGCCCGATCGCCAGGCGTTGGCGCCCTTCGACCCGGCCCGCTTCGGCGGCTAGGGACCGCTACGCCAGCTTCCGGGACGACGGATCGAGGGCCCGCGCCACCGTCTCCGCGGGCTCGGGGCGCCGCCGCAGCTCCGCCAGGTCGGCGTCGGTGAGCGTGGCGAAGGCCGCCACCGCCTCGGGGTCGAACTGCGTCCCGGCGCAGCGGATGATCTCCGCCCGGGCCGCGGCGTAGGTCGTGCCCTTCCGGTAGGGACGATCGCTGGTGATCGCGTCGAGGGTGTCGGCGATCGCGAAGATCCGCGCGCCCAGGGGAATGGCGGTCCCGGAGAGGCCCCGGGGATAGCCGCGGCCGTCCCAGCGCTCCTGGTGCGAGAGGACGATCTCCGCCGGAGGCCCCAAGAAGTCGATCCCCGCCAGGATCCCGAAGCCGATGTCCGGGTGCTTGCGCATCTCCGTCCACTCCTCGGGCGTGAGCTTGCCGGGCTTGAGGAGGATCGCGTCGGGAACGCCGATCTTGCCGATGTCGTGGAGGAGCGCGCCCCGGGCGATCGCGGCGCGCTCCGCCTCGGGGACGCCCATCCGCTCGGCGATCGCCAGGGTGTAGCGGACCACCCGCTGCGAGTGGTCGCCGGTCTCGTGCTCCCGGGCGTCGAGGGCGGCCACCAGGGCGGAGAGGGTGTGAGCGTAGGCGTGCTCGACGTCGAGGAGCGCCTGGGACAGCTCCGCGGTCTTCTCCCGCACCCGCCGCTCGAGCTTCTTCTGGTAGCGCTGCCGGGCCAGCTCGATCCGGCGCCGCGCCAGGGCCCGCTCGATCGAGCGGATCAGGTCGGTGATCCGCGGCGGCTTGAGGAGGTAGTCGGAGGCGCCGCGGCGGAGGCACTCGACCGCGCTCTCCGTGTCCCCGTAGCCGGTGAGCATGATCACCGCGACGTCCGGGTGGTCCCGGCGGAGACGGTCGAGGAGCCAGAGGCCATCGGCGCCCGGCATCTTCACGTCGGAGATCACCAGGTCGAACGGGCCCGAGTCGGCGGTGGCGAGGGCCTCCTCGGCGGTGGCGACGGCCGCGGAGGCGTACCCCTCCTCGGCCAGGATCGCGGCGAGCACGTCGCGCACCGCGGCGTCGTCGTCGACCACCAGGATGCGCGTCTCGGAGACCGAAACCGGCTGGGACATAGAGGCAGAAATGTACCACGGACCCGGTTGGGCCGAAGAATTCGGTGCTGCCGGGGAGTGAGGGGGGGACGGGAGGCCTGGGGGCCGAGCAAGGCGGGGCCGCGCTACCGCGAGGGCCGGGTTTCGTTCACGGACATGCGCCTGCGGCACATGTCCGCCGAGTCGAGCGCGGCGCGTAGCACGCTGCCGGCGGCAGCGTGCTACGCGGTCTTCTTCTCTCGCTCGAAGGAGAGGATCGGGTCCTCGCCCCGCAGGATCACGCCCTCGGTGATCTTGCACTCCTTGACGCCATCCCGGTACGGGACGTCGTACATGATGTCGAGCATGGCGGCCTCCATGATGCTGCGGAGGCCACGGGCGCCGGCGTTCCGCCGCATCGCCTCCCGGGCGATGGCGCGGAGCGCGTCCTTGGTGAAGGCGAGCTTCACCTTCTCCAGGTCGAAGAGCCGCTGGTACTGCTTGGTGAGCGCGTTCTTCGGCTGGGTGAGGATCTGGACCAGGTCGTCCTCGGAAAGATCCCAGAGCGTCGCCAGGACCGGGAGCCGGCCGACGAACTCGGGGATCAGCCCAAACCGCACCAGGTCCTCCGGCGTGGCGTGGGAGAGCACCTCGCCCAGCGAGTGCTCCTCCGCCCGCTTGCCGACGTCCGCGCCGAAGCCCAGCCCCTTCACGCCGATGCGGCGGCGGATGGTGTGCTCGAGGCCGGTGAAGGCGCCGCCGACGATGAAGAGGATGTTCGAGGTGTCGACCTGGATGTACTCCTGCTGGTTGTATTTCTTTCCGCCCCGGGGGGTGACGTTGGCCCGGGTACCCTCGATGATCTTGAGGAGCGCCTGCTGCACGCCCTCGCCGCCGACGTCGCGGGTGGGCGAGGGGCCGTCGCTCTTCCGGGCGATCTTGTCGATCTCGTCGATGTAGACGATCCCCCGGGCGGCCTTCTCCACGTCGTAGTCGGCGTTGTGGAGGAGGTTCTGGATGATGTTCTCGACGTCCTCGCCCACGTAGCCGGCCTCGGTCAGCGAGGTGGCGTCGGCGATGGTGAAGGGGACGTTGAGGAACCGGGCCAGGGACTGGGCGAGGAGCGTCTTCCCGGAGCCGGTGGGGCCGATCAGGAGGATGTTCGACTTCTGCAGCTCGATGTCGTCGGCCTTGCCCGGACGACCACCCTTGGCGCCCGCCGGCTTCTTGGCGTGGATGCGCTTGTAGTGGTTGTAGACCGCCACCGCGAGGACCTTCTTGGCGTGGTCCTGGCCGATCACGTAGTCGTCGAGGAAGGCCTTGATCTCCTCCGGGGTGGGGAGAGACAGGGCCGGGCGCCCCTCCTCGCGCTCGCTCTCTTCCGCGATGATGTCGTTGCAGAGCTTGATGCACTCATCGCAGATGTAGACGGTCGGGCCCGCGATCAGCTTGCGGACCTCCCGCTGCGACTTCCCGCAGAACGAGCAGGAGAGGTTTCCGTGGTGGTGCTCGCGGTTACGACTCACGTATGCCTCCGGAGGTCCGCCACCGGCGGCGAACGACCCGCCCGGGAGCGACCCCTCCCCGGTGAAGGGAACCTACTCTAACAGTCTTGTAGCCCGTCATTCGTCCCGGCGCAGGCGGAACGGCCTCTTTTCCCGTACCACCCCAATATAGGCCCGAGGGAGGCGGCCGGCGTCCGACAGCGCCGGACGACGGCCGGTCTCGAGGAACCCTCTCCTCGACCGCGAGAATGGCCGCTTGCCCGCTCGCCTGCACGCCACCGACCCGGGAAGGGTCAGCGGGACAACTCCTCGACGTCCTCGGCCAAGGCGGCGGCCCGTTCCGCGACGGCGCGGGGGACCTTGTCGCAACCCGACAGCTCCCGGGCCAGCTTCCGGGCGGCGGCCGCCAGGCGCTTCAGCGCCAGGTCGACCGGCGGTTCCTCCGGCTCGGGGGCGGGGAACCGCTTGGCCAGCTCGCGCTTGATCTCGCCGGGGTCGACGGGACGCTCCCAGAGCTTCTCCCGGACCTCGCGGTAGGCCTGGTCGTCGAGCTGCCCCTGCTCCTCGGCCTGGGAGAGGACCTGGACCACCTCGAACGCCGGGGCCCGCTGGGCCTGCTCCGGGTTCTCGAGGACCTCGGGCTCGTGCTTCTCGAGGAAGCCGTAGCTCATCACCAGCTTCTGGGCGGTGGCCTTCTTGATCCGCAGCTCGCGGGAGCAGTAGGCCTCGAAGGTGGCGTAGCCCCACTCCTCGAACAGCCCCTCGCCCTTGACCCGGGCCAGGTGCCGGGCCAACTCCACCCACGACGCCTTGAACCGGCGAGCGGTGTCGAGCACCCGCGCCCGGAACTCCCCGGCCGCCACCGCGTCGACCGCTGCCTCCGCACCCCGGTTCGCCATCGTCCATCCTCCCGCGATCCGGACGAAAACCCGGGAAGACGAGCCCCGCCAGCCGGGACCGCCGTCCTCCCCGGGCATCCTCGAGCCGGGTCGTGAGGGACGTACCTAGCAGGCGGGTCCGGCGCCCGTAAAGGGGGACTACGGACCGACGCGGAACGAGAGGGAGATCGAGGGGCGCTCGCCGGCGAAGGCCGGGAAGCGCCACTCGGCGAGGCGGGCCTCGAGGCACTTGGCGAAGCTGCCCTCGGCGTGGCCGGGCTTGTCCACCCAGAGCCGGCCCACCCGCCCGTTGTTGTCGACGGTGAAGGTGGGCGGTACCTCGCCGCGGAAGGTCGGGTCCTTGGTGGCCTGCTCCTTCACGCAGGCGACGAGGCGCGCCTGGTTGGCGGCGATCACCCGGTTCATCGCCACCTCGTCGTAGCTCGCCTCCGTGGCCAGGCCGTCGGCGTCGGCCCGGGCGGCGGGCGGTCCGCCGGCGGGACCGGGAACCTTGGTGCCACGGGAGCGAGTCCGGCCCGCCGGGGGGGAATCGGGGGCCGCCGCCGGATCCCCCTCGACGTACTCGAACAGCTCCTCGTCGGCCCCCTCCGCCTCCCGGCCGGCGGCGACGGCGATCAGCGGCGCGGAGATCCGGACCTCGGCGGGGGTCGGAACGGGCCCCCGTGACCGGGCGAAGGCGATCACCCCGGCGGCGACGCCGCCGGCGACGGCGGTGGCCACCGTTCCCCAGAGGATCGCGCGGCGGACCAGGCGGCGCCGCTCGGCCTGCCGCGCCACCTCCAACTCGCCGTGGACCTTCCGGTGGGCCTCGACACGGGCCACGGCGTCGATGAAGGCCGGGGTCTCGCGGAGCGGACGGAAGGCGCCGCCGTGGTCGGGAGCCACCGGCGTATCGGCGGACAGCTCGCCGCGCTCGAGCCGCTCGATCAGGACCGGCAGCGGGAGCGGTCCGAAGAGCCGGCCCTCCCGCTGGAACAGCCATTCCCCGGCAGCGCGTTCCCCGACGTCGTGCTCCGTCACGGCCATCCCCGTCACCCCGCCGCCACGGCCCCGTTCCCGGCCGTTCGCCAACCGTTCGAGTTCGACATTCGGCGCGAACGCTACCATGCCCCCCGTGGGACGGGTACGGTGGGCCCAGGGAGGTCAAAGGTGCACAAGCGTTGCTTCGCGCTCTGGACTGCATACGACGGCGCCACGTTCGCGGGGTTTCAGCGGCAGCCGCCGTTTCCCACGGTCCAGGGCTCCCTCGAGGAGGCCCTGGCGGCACTGGGACTCCACGCCAAGGTGGAGGGCGGGAGCCGGACCGACGCCGGCGTCCACGCCCGCAAGCAGGTGGTGACCCTGCGGACCGCGGATCCGCTCGACCCCCGGGCGCTGCCGGCGCTCCTCGCCCGCCGCCTCCCCCGCGAGCTGGCGGTGCTCGCCGCCCGCGAGGTGGACTGGTCCTTTCACGCCCGGCACTCGGCGGTGGCCAAGGTCTACCGGTACCGAATCTCCACCTCGCCGGCGCCCACCGCCTGGGAGCGAACGACGAGCTGGACCCTCCCCGATCCCCGGGGCTTCCCGGACCTCGAGGGGCCGGTGGAGCTGGACGCGGAGCGGCTCCGGGCGACCCTGACCGCGGCCACCGGGAAGCACGACTTCACCGCCCTGGTCCACCCGAAGGGCGTCGGGCAGCGGGTGCGGCTCCTCACCCGGGCCGAGGTCCACGACCGGCCCTCGCCCGGCGGCGGTCGGCTGTACGAGGTGACCCTGGCGGCGCCGGGGTTCCTCCGCCACCAGATCCGCAACGTGGTGGGGCTGGCGGTG
>JAEZJH010000452.1 GCA_023436385.1 Pseudomonadota bacterium | reverse complement strand
GGGCAGCCCGACGACGCCGGCCGACTCGCCCGGCTCGAGGCCCGGCACGAGGCGCTGGTCCGACTCCTCGCCCGGAAGGGCCTCCTGGAGCCGGCCGAGGTCCGCTCGCTCTTGGAGTGAAACCGGCTCAGCCGCGGCGGCCGGGGAGCGAGACGCGAAACCGGGTGCAGCCCGGCGACGAGTCGACCGCCACGGTGCCGCCGTGGGCCTCGACGATCTCCCGGACGATCGAGAGGCCGAGGCCCGTCCCCTGCCCCTGGGCGCGGGTGGTGAAGAACGGCTCGAAGATCCGGCCCACGTGCTCGGGGGCGATCCCCGGCCCGTCGTCGCGGATCTCGAACTCCACGGCTGCCCCCGCCGCCCGGGCGGCCACCTCGACGCGGCCGCCCCGCTCCACCGCCTGGCAGGCGTTGGTCACCAGGTTGACCAGGACCTGCTCGAGGGGCAGGCGGCGGCCGAGGAGCGCGAGGCCCGGCTCGGCCCTGCCGATGAGGATCGCGCCGCGAACGTCGGCGACGTGGGCGCAGAGGCCCAGGGCGTCCTGGACGAGCGCGCCGGCGTCGATCGGCTCGGCGGCCTCGGGGGACGGCCGGGCGTAGGCGAGGAGGCTCCGGACCAGCCCCAGGACCCGCTCGCCGGAGTCGACGATCCGCCGGGCCTTGTCCCGCTCGGCGGCGGCGGCCGGATCGAGCGCGTAGCGGGAGAGGAGCGCCTCCGCGGAGACGCGGATGGCGGTGAGCGGACCCCGGAGGTCGTGGACGATCCCGGCGGTGAGGCGGCCGAAGGTGGCGAGCCGGTCGGCATGGGCGAGGTGGGCGACGAGGTCGTGGGCCGGCTCCCGCTCGAGGGCGGCGACGGTGAAACCGTCGCGCTCGCCCACCCGGAGGTGGAAGACGCCGGCCGGGAGCCGCACCGTCCACCGGTCCGGCGCGACCGGACCCTCGGGAAACACCGCGGCCAGCGGGGTCCCGGGCGCCACCTCCCCGGCCAGCGCGGCGAAGGCCGGGTTGGCGTGGAGGACGCGGCGCTCGTCCCCGGCTACGTGAGCGAGCGGGACCGGGACGGCATCCAGGACCCGGGCGACGGTCGGGTCGTAGGCGATTCGGTACGGCGGAGAACTCACGCGGCGGTCCACCTCTCCGAACCGGACGAGCGCGGGGGGAGGAGGTGACACACCTTTCGCACCTGCCGGGGGGCAAGCGCCCGACCGCCGCTCGGGGTACTTGGCGCCATCCCGCCGCTCGCCCGGGCGAGCGGACGCTCGAACCCTCGCCACCTCACGTCCAGCCTCATCGCCGTTCGTCCGAGGCCCGATCGAGGTCGACGATCCGCGACCGGCCCACGTACGGCTTGGTCTCGTAGCGGGTGATCTTCCCCAGCTTCCGCACGATCTCCGCCATCCGCAGCGACTCGGTGACGATGGTGTCGATCGGCCGGAAGAGCGGGTCGTCCTGGGAGAGCTTCCGCCGGACCAGCTCGGCGAAGCCCATCACCGAGGTGAGCGGCTGGTTCAGCTCGTGGGCCGCGGTCCCGGCCAACTCCGCGATCAGCGCCTGCCGCTCCGACTGCTCGAGCCGCTCCTGGGCGACCACCAGCCGCTCCTCGGTGAGGAGCCGCTCCCGGAGGTCGGTGTAGATGCCCACCGTGGCCAGCTCCCGGGTGCCGTCGCGGATGATCGTGCCGGTCATCTGCACCGGGATCCGCTCGCCGCCCCGGTGGACGACCTCCCGGCGGTGGGCGGAGAGCCGGTCCCGGCCGCCGAAGGCCTCGGCCCGGAGCATCCGCATCGCCTCGAGGGCGTCGCCCTCGGGGTAGAGGTCGGTGACCCGGAGGTTGCGGATCGCCTCCGCGGCGGTGCAGCCGAAGAGGGCCTCGGCGCTCTGGTTGAAGAGGATCACCCGGCCGCGGAGATCGGCGGCGACGATCGCGTCCACGGAGGAGTCGATCAGCCGCTCGAGGAACTCGTTGGTGCGCCGGAGCGCCGCCACCGTGCGGGCGTTCCGGAGGGCCACCGCGGTGGCGTTGGCCGCCGCGGTGGCGAAGCCGATCTCGTGGGCGCCGAACTCCCGCCGGTCGGGCGCGGCCCGGAGGAAGAGCACGCCCATCGCCTCGTCCTCGCAGAGGAGCGGGAGCACCGCCAGCGCGGAGAGACCGGCCCGGGAGATCGCCTCCTTCACCGGATCGAGGAGCGGGTGGCTCCCGGCGTCGGCGATCACCACCGGGGCCCGGGTGCGGAGCGCCTCGACGATCTCGGGGTACTTGGCCAGGTCGACGTGGCCATGGGGCGGGGAGCGGCCGTCGCTGGCGGCGACGACCATCCCGGTGCGGCCGCCCTCGTCGACGAGGACCAAGGAGCAGCGGCCCAGGGAGAGCTCGTCGGCGAGGCGCGCGGTCATGCTCTCGAGGAGCGCCCGGGAGTCGAGGGATCCGGCGAAGGACCGGGTCACCTCCACCAGCGCGGAGAGATCCCGCTCGCGCTGCTCCAGCTCCCGCCGGGCCCGGAAGGCGGCGACGCCGGCGGCGAGGCGCAGCCCCAGGTAGCGGTCGAGGTCGGAGGCGATCAGGAAGTCGTCGGCGCCCAGCTCGATCGCCCGGCGGATCGGATCGGGCTCGCCGGGGCCGGCGAGGACCAACACGTGGTGGGGCGGGACGGGGCGAAGCGCCCCCCCCCCCCCCACCGCCG
>JAEZJH010000319.1 GCA_023436385.1 Pseudomonadota bacterium | reverse complement strand
CCCTCCCCGACGTGCTCGCCCGGGCCCGGAAGGAGGGCGGCAACCCCAACCTCGCCGCCCTGCGCGAGCAGGTGACGCAGGCGGAGGCCAACCTCCGCCGGGCCTGGGCGGTGCTCCTGCCCAAGGTCACCGCCAGCGCGGCGATCACCAAGAACTCCGTGGCGTCGAAGATCGGGCTCCCGATCCCGGTGGGTCCGACCAATGAAGCGGGCAACTTCGAACAGGTCATGCTTCAGTACTTCGAGATCCAGCCGGAGATCACCAAGTCGCTGGTGCTCCAGGGCCAGATGCCGCTGATCGTGATGCCCGCCTACTTCGGCATCGCCAACGCCAAGCAGGCGGTGGAGGCGGCCCAGCGGGGAACCGAGTTCGCCCAGGACGAGATCCTCCTCGGGATCGCCCAGGCCTACTACGGCGCGGTCGCCACCCAGCGGATCGTCGAGGTGGCGGAGAAGCAACTCGAGACCGCGATCGCCCAGGAAAAGCTGGCCCAGGCGCTGTACGACGTGGGCGAGCAGACGCGGGTGGGGCCGCTCAGGGCCAGCGTGGTCCGGACCGGCGCCGAGCAGGAGCTCCGGCGGGCCCGGGCCTCCCACGAGCTGGCCAAGCTCGCCCTGGTGCAGCTCGCGGGGATCGAGGGGCCGTTCACCGTGGAGGCGCCGCCCTCGCCGGCGCCGCCGGAGGCCTCGACGGAGGACCTGATCCGGGCCGGCCTCGAGGCCCGCCGGGACCTGGAGGCGAGGCGGTCGGCGGCGGAGATCGCCGACCGGGCGGTGACCGGCGCCTGGTGGCAGTTCGCGCCGGTGATCTCCGCGAGCGCCCAGTGGATGAAGTCGAACGCCGGCGGCTTCAGCGGCGAGGACACCACCTGGTCGGCCACCCTGGCGGCGAGCCTCACCATCTACGACGGTGGGAACCGCTACGCCGACCTGCGGGAGGCGCGGAGCCGGTACCGGGCGGCGGAGGCCGATCTCGAGGCGGCCCGGCGGCAGGTGGTGACCGACGTGCAGTCGGCAGCGATCAACCTCGACACCGCCCGCGGCAACGCTCTCGCCGCCCGGGAGCAGGCCAGGCTCGCGGAGGAGACGGCGCTCCTGGTCGAGGCGCAGTTCCAGGCCGGCCAGGCCACCTCGCTCGATCTCACCGACGCCACCACCCGGCGGTTCGCGGCGCAGGTGGCGGCGATCGCCGAGGAGCTGAACGTCGACGTGGCGGTGCTCCAGCTCCGCCGGGCGATCGGGCGGCTCGACCTCGACCAGCTGGCCTCCGCGCAGTAGCCGGCGGGGCGCCCGACCCGGGGTTCCCGCGGCGGCCCTGCCGGCCGCGGGAACCGCCGATGCCCATCTTCGCTCCACGGGGGCGCTCCCCGGCTCCCGGCCGGCCGTCCGCGCCTTCGCGACCGGTGGAGCGCGAGCGTGGCGGAGGTGGGGGCAGAAGCGTCGTCGCGGCGAGAGCGCCCGGGGGGCGGCCGGATCTGGCGCTGGCTGTTCGGCCTGGCGGTGCTCCTCGCCGTCGGCTTCGTCGTCCTGCACCGCAGCGAGGGCTACGAGCTGGTGCTCCTCGCCGGGCGGATCCAGCCCCGCTGGCTCGCCCTCGCCGGCGCGATGCAGGCCCTCACCTACGTGGCCGACGCCTGGGTCTGGGCGGTCGTCCTGAACCGCGCCAACGAGCGGCGGCCCATCCCGCAGCTGGTGCGGTTCGCCTTCGCGAAGTTCTTCGTCGACCAGTTCGTGCCCACCGGCGGGGTGAGCGGCACGATCCTGGTCCTGCGATCCCTCGAGAAGACCGGGGTCTCCCGGGGCACGGCGATGGCGGCGCTGGTGCTTCGGATGGCCTCGTACTACCTCGCCTACGGGCTCGCGCTGGCCACCGCGATGATCATCGCCAGCCGCGCCGGTCAGGTCCCTCCCGTCGTCCTGGGCATCGGGCTGACGATGATCGGCGTGTTCGTGGTGGTGCCGACCACCGTGCTCTGGAGCCTGCGGGTGCCGGGCCGCGGCTTCCCCCACTGGCTGACGCGGCTCCTCGACCGCCGGCCGCTGCGGAGGCTCCGGCCCCAGCTCGAGGCGATGCGCGAGGCTTCGCCGGCCTTCGTGCGGGACCTGCCGCTCCTCGCCCGCGCCACCGGGCTGCAGCTCGCGGTCTTCGTGCTCGACGCGCTCTCGCTCTGGGTGCTCCTCCTGGCCCTCGAGGTCGACACCTCGGTCTGGGTGGCCTTCGCCGGGTTCATGCTCGGCTTCCTCGCCGGCTCCGCGGGGATCCCGGGAGGCGTCGGCGCCGTGGAGGCGGCGACGGTGGGCGGCCTCAACCTGATGGGCGTGCCGGCGACGCCGGCGCTGGCGGCGACCCTGCTGTTCCGCGGGCTGAGCCTCTGGCTGCCGCTGGTCCCCGGCTTCGTCTCCGCGCGGAAGGAGAGCTGGCGGTAGACCGGGCGGCACCCGGTCGGTGCCCGTTTACCGGGTGGCCGCAGGGGTTCGTGCTTGGTACGGTGCGCGCGTTCGTGGCCGGACCCCGAGCCGGGGCGGTTCCGGTCTCGAGCCGATCGCGCCCGTTCGCGCGCCTGTCGACCCGGGGAGTCGCCATGCATCACCGTCGCCCGCTGTCTCTGCTCGCCTGTCTTGCCGCCTTCGGCGTCGCCTGTGCCGGCGCCGACGCCTCCCGCGTCACGGCGCCCGTCGCCTCCGTGGTCGACGTGGCCGCGAATCCGCTCGCGGAGCGCGAGGCGGCGGTCCGGGGGCTGTTCGTCGCCGCGCCCACCGTCCCGGAGGGCCTCTTTGCGCCGGGCTTTCTCGCCGCCGTTCCCGCGGCCCAGGTGGCGGCGATCTCCGCCAGCCTGTACGCCCAGGCCGGTGCCCTCGAGGAGCTGCGGGTGGTCTCCCGCGACGGAGCCTACGCGGCCAAGTACGAAGGCCGGTTCGCCAAGGGCGTGGTCGCGCCGATGAGCCTGACGGTGGAGCCGACGCCGCCCCACCGGATCACCGGGTTCCGGATCGGCGGCTTCTCGAAGCCGGTGGAGGCGTCCTCCCTCGGCGACCTGCCGGCGAGGTTCGCGGAGCTGCCGGGGCAGGTGTCGTTCGCGGCGTGCCGGCTCGGCGACGGGCCGGCGCAGGTGGTCGCGGGCCACGAGCCGGACCGGGCGCTGGGGATCGGCTCGTCGTTCAAGCTCTGGATCCTGGGGACCCTCGCCCGGGATGTCGCCGAGGGGCGGCGCGCCTGGACCGAGGTGACCACGCTCACCCAGGGTGACCGCTCGCTGCCCTCGGGCTTCCTGCAGAAGTGGCCGGTCGGCGCGCCGGTGACGCTGCACACCCTGGCGTCCTTGATGATCTCCCAGAGCGACAACACCGCCACCGACACGCTCCTCCGGGTCCTCGGCCGGGAGCGCGTGGAGGAGACGATGTCGCGGATGGGCGCCGGCGCCGCGGCCCGGAACCGGCCGTTCCTCTCCACCGCGGAGCTGTTCGCGCTGAAGGGCGGGATGCCCAAGGAGAAGAGCGCGACCTTCGCGGCGATGGACGAGCAGGCCCGGCGGGCCTTCCTCGCCGCCGAGCTGAACCCGGTGGACCTCGCCTCGTTCCAGGACTGGGGCGCGCCCTACGAGTTGGACCGGCTCGAGTGGTTCGCCTCCGCCGCCGACCTCTGCCGCGCCCTCGACTGGCTGCGGATCGCCGGCGAGGGGAAGACGGGCGCGCCGGTGCTCGACATCCTGGCGATCAACCCGGGGCTCCCGCAGGGCGGGAAGTTCGCCTACCACGGCTTCAAGGGCGGCTCGGAGCCGGGCGTGGTCGCCCACGCGCACCTCGTTCGCACCAAGGGCGGCGCCTGGTGGGCGGTGGCCGCCGCCTGGAACGACGCGGCCGGCCCGGTGGAGCACGCCCGGGTGAACGGGCTCCTCGAGAAGGCGCTGGGGATGGTGGCGGACGAGCCGCAGGTCGCCGGCGAGGTGAAGTAGCGGACCGGCGCCGCGGTTGCGACGGGGGGGGGGGGCGGGCGCGTACCACCCGG
>JAEZJH010000279.1 GCA_023436385.1 Pseudomonadota bacterium | reverse complement strand
GAGCCGGATCGACGAGGAGCCGGCCCCACGACGTCGGCACCTCGCGGCAGCCCGAGACGAGGAGCTCGTCCTCCGCGGCGAGGATCTGCTCCGCCAGTTCCGGCGGCGCGAGGCAGCTGCCCTCCTGGATCATGGAGAAGCGGTATCATCTCCGCGGCGCGACCGGCAATCGGCCGGCCCCCGCCGAAGAGGCGCCCGTCGGGCACCGTGCAGAGCCCGCACCGGTCCCGCTTGCCGCGGCGCGCCACCCGGAGGACGGAGATCGGGTGCTGCTCGGGAGCACCTCCGCCCACCCGAGCGTCGCGGCTGGCGGCCGGACGGTCGCCGCGGGCCGCCGCCCCTACCGGACCGACGCCTCCATGTCGGAGAGCGTCTGCTCCTTGTCGAGCCGCTGGTCGATCCGGAGCTCGAGGATCGCCCGCGGCGCGCCGGAGTTGAGGCAGGCGTCGTAGGCCGCCTTCGCCGCCCCGAGGATGCCGTCGACGTCGCCCTCGACGTTGGTGCCGACCGCGGTCACCTCGCACTTCTTGAGGCCCGCGTTCTCGATCGCCTCGACCGCCGCCTTGACGCCCTTCTGGATGTCCGCGCCGGAGCCCACCGGAATCACCGAGATCTCGCCCACCGCCATCCCGCCCTCCCCGCGCCCTCCGGCGCCGGTTCCGGTCGTCGCGCTCTCCGCGCGCTCGACCGGAGCCCGCTGCGACCGAGCGACGGAGCGGACCACTCCGCGCCGCCACCCGGCCGTCGCGAGGCGAGGTTGGCGATTCCGACGAGACGGATCATCCCCCGGGCGTCGGCCCGGCCGCCCGCTCGAGGCATCGAGCGCTACTCGATCCGGACCACCGCCTCCGCCGGGAGCGCGGCGAGCAGATCGGCGACCGCCTCGTCGACCGCCTTCGCATCCCGGGACTCGACGGTGAGCTTCACCCGGTAGTCGGGGGCGTCGAGGCGCGGGTAGCTGCCGATCGCCACGCGGCGGTGGGTGGAGACGATCCGGTCGAGGATGGCGGCGATCGCCGTCTCGCCGGTGGAGAGGAAGAGGCAGCGGAGCACGAACGGCGGACCGGCGAACCGTTCGGCCAGCGAGTCGAGGTGCATCCGGAACAGCTCCGGGATGCCGGGGAGGAGGTAGATCCCCTCCACCTCGATCACCGGGAACCAGGTGCCCGGCGTCTGCACCAACCGCCCGCCCTCCGGCAGCTCCGCCAGGCGCAGGGCCGCCTCGGGGAGGACGCCGCGCCGGGCCCGGAGCCCCGCCTCGATCTCCGGCGAGCGGACCACGTTCCGGCCCAGCGCCCGGGCCACCGCGGGGACGGTGACGTCGTCGTGGGTGGGGCCGATCCCACCGGAGGTGACGATCGGCGCATAGCGGCCGCGGCAGGCGTGGACCGCCCAGCCGATCTCGTCGGGATCGTCACCCACGGTGAGGAGGCGCCCGACTCCGATCCCCGCGGCACGGAAGCGGTCGATCAGGTACGGGCCGTTCTCGTCCCGGACCTTGCCGGAGAGAACCTCGTCCCCGATCACGATCGCCGCCGCCGTGTAGATCACCCGCGCCCCCGCGTGGTCACCCGGATCAAGCCTTCGCGCCGCACTCCGGACAGAACTTGGCCTTCGCCTCCCGCTCCGTCCCGCAGCGCGAGCAGGTCACCTTCGGATTCACGGCGGCGCCGCACTCCGGGCAGAACTTCGAGGCCCCGCACCGCGCCCCGCAGCCCGGGCAGATCGCGCTCGCCTCCCGCTTGATATCGATGTCGGCGACCAGGTCGGTCGCCCGGGCCTTCTCGAAGATCTGGTCCCGCTGGGCCTGGGCCTGGGCGGCGGCGGTCTCCTCGGCGAGGTCGGGCGCGCACTCCTCGCAGAGCTGCCGCTTCTCGTTCCAGCAGGCCTCCGGGCAGACCCATTTGCCGCAGCGGGTGCACTGCTTGAAGTGCCCCTTGGCCTGCTCCACCGCCCGCTGGAAGGCGGCGTCCCGGCCCTTGCCCCGGAGCGCGTCGTTCAGCCGGTCCGCGCCATCGGCGGCGTTGCCCAGGATGCCGCCGAAGAAGGAGCCGGCGGCCTGCAGGAAGCCGGCGGCCATCCCGATCTTCGACTGCTCGAACGGCGTCATGTAGCCGTTGCCGCACTTGTCGCAGTTGAACTCGAACTGGAAGCCGCGCTCGTTCGAGTGGTCGGAGTAGTTGGACGTGAAATGGATCAGCGCCATGGACGCTCCGGAGGTGCGAGTTGCCGGGAGGCTACCGCTCCCGACCCACGCCGATCAACGAGGGCGCCCCCGGGACAGCGCCCGCCAGCAACTCTCCGTCACCTCGTCGAGCGGGAGCTCCCCGTCGATCTCCAGCACCCGGTGGCGGCGGCCGTGTTCGGCGAGGGCCCGCTCGTAGGCCCGGGCGATCCGCCGCTGGAGCGGCAGGTGCTCGAAGAGATCGGCGGCGCCGGTGGAGGCCGCCTCCCTCCGGCCGAGCGCCACCTCCGGCCGGACCCGGAGGAAGAGGGTCCGGTCGGGCGCCGGCGCGAAGCGGTTCGCCTCCGCGATCCAGGCCATCGGCGCGTCGAGGGACTGGTAGGCCAGGGAGGAGAGGACGTAGCGATCGCAGACCACGTCGATCCCGGCGGCGAGACGGGGCTCGATCTCCGCCCGGAGGTGATCGAGGCGAGCGGCGGCGAAGAGGAGCGCCAGCGCCCGCTTGTCGAAGGGGCCGGAGCCGCCGGTGATCCGGCCGGTGAGGACCTGCCGGATGCCGCTGCCGAAGGGGCCGCCCGAGGGCTCGGCGGTGAGGTGCGCCCGCCGCCCGGAGGCGTTTAGCCGGGCCACCAGTCGGGCCGCCTGGCTGGTGGTGCCGGCGCCGTCGAGCCCCTCGAGGACCACGAACCTTCCGCGCTTCATCTCGCCCATGGGCGCGAAATAGCAGCTTCCCGGGGCGGGCGCGAGGCTCGACAGCGGCGCGGTAAACGGGCTCGCCGCCGGCAGCGGTTTCGGGGCAGAATTCCGCCGTTCCCCCAGGAGGCCCCATGCGCCCGATCGCCGTGCCGACCTTCGCCGCCGCCCTCTTGCTCTCCCTCGTGTTCGCCTGTGGCGGTGACGGTGACACCGGAGGACCGGGCGGCGACGGAGGCGACGGCGGCGGAGGCACCGGCGGCGACGGCGGCACCGGGGGCGGCGGCTCCGGCGGCGGCAGCGATACCTGCGGAGAGCTGCCGGCGATCGACGCCCTGGAGCCGGACCACGGGACCGTCGGCTCCCGGGTGAAGATCCACGGTCGCGGTTTCGCGGTCCCGGCGGGCCTGAACAGGGTCCTCTTCGGCGGCCAGGAGTCGACGGCCCTCTCCGTCGACGCGAGCTGCACGCTGATCGAGACCGTGGTGCCGGTCAATGCCACCACCGGGAAGGTGAAGCTGGTCGTCGCCGGCGTGAACGTGGACGGCCCCACCTTCACCGTCGATCCCGTCCCGGCACCCCACCTCACCGCCCTCGAACCCGATCGCGTCGCCGTCGGCGAGGGGGCGACCATCGCCCTGGTGGGCAGCGACTTCCGGCCGACGGCGCGGATCCTCTTCGACGGCCAGGAGACGAACGGCCGGTACGTCTCCTCCACCCGCCTGGAGTTGGTGCTCACCGCCTCGACCCTCTCCCGGCCGGAAACCCACACGCTGCAGGTGGTGGTGGCCCCGCCCGGTGGCGGCAGCTCGGAGCTGCTGTCCTTCGAGGTGGTCCGCCGGTTCCAGCTCGAGCAGGCGGAGGCCACCAGCCTCACCGGCGTCTCGCTGCGGTTCGAACAGCCGCTCCGCGACGAAGACCTGACGGATGTCTCGAATTATTCGATCGATCCGCCCCTGAACATTACCGCCGCGGTTCGGGACGGGGAGGTGCGGGAGATCGTGCACCTCACCACCGTGGCCCAGGGGGCGGGGACCCGCTACCGGATCTCCGCCCGGCCGAACCTCGTCTCCGAGGTCGGCGACCTCCTCGCCTCCGGCACCGTCCTCTTCCGGGCCTTCGGGTCGCCGCCGGACCAGGTCCAGGTCATCCCCAAGTCCGGCTGCGATGGGTTCGCCGTCTCCGGACCGGGGGCGATCTCGCGGGCCGTGGGCGGCGGCTTCTACTTGGTGGAGCGGACCGGCCACCAGGTGCAGATCGTCGACAACCAGCCCGCCGCCCGCGGCTACCTGGGCCACAACGGCACCGACGCCCGGCGGCACGACGGGGTCGGCGACAACGCCGCCGGTTGCCCCGACGAGACCGGTTCCGACGCCGAGGGCGCCTTCCGGAATCCCCGCGGCGCGGTCCTCCGCACCTCGAACGGCGACCTCCTCGTCGCCGACACCGGCAACGGCCGCGTGCAGCGCTGGAGCGTGAACGGCGCCTATCTGCGCTCCCACGACGGCTACACCGCCCCGGTGCTCCTCGGCAGCCTGGATTCCCACGTGGCCGTCGCCGACGTCGACGACTTCATCCACCGCGCCGCGGAGAACATGAACCCGTTCGACTCGTTTGGCGGGACCGGCGATACGCTGGGGAAGTTCCGCTTCGGAATCGCGGAGGGCGAGACGCCGGCGATGGTGGAGATCCCCTTCTCGTCGCCGCGGACGGTCTACCTGACCGATCCGCTCAACCACCGGGTGGTGCTGCTCCAGGACGGCGAGCCGGTCGGGTTCCTGGGCGGCGGCGTCGCCGGCTTCCGGGACCAGGGCTCCTGCTGCGCGGCCGGCGAGGGTGCCCACTTCTTCGATCGGCCCCGGGGCCTCGCCTGGGGCGATGGCAACAAGCTGTGGGTCATCGACAGCGCCAAGGGCGGCCGCATCCAGCGGTTCTCCGCCGGCGGCGACCCGGAATACGAGTACGTCCTGGGCTTCCTCCCCGGCGGCCTGGCCCTGGGCCGGAACGACCTGGGGGAGTACTGGCTGATCTCCGACCCGGCCGCGGACAGGGTCTACCTCTTCCAGCCGTAGGCGCCCGCTACCGGCCCCGGGGTGGCGGTAGGCGATCGAGCGTCTCGTGGACGGCGTCGAGGGAGGCGGGCAGCTCCACCGGGCGGTTGGCGAGACGCGCGGTGACGCCGGGGAGGCGGGCCTCGTGGTAGCCCGCCTTGAACTCGGCGAACTTGAGGCCGTGGGCGGTGGAGATCACCACCGCCCGCTCGTCGGGCCGGACGGTACCGTTCGCCACCAACTGCGCGAGGCCCGCCAGGGCCACGCCGGTCTGCGGGCAGGCGAAGAGGCCGGCGCGATCGGCCCGGGCGGTGGCGTCGGCCAACTCGTCCTCGGTGGCGGCGGTGACCATGCTGCCGGGGAGCGCCTTGAGCGTCCGCACCGCCCGGCGGATCGACACCGGCGCGCCGATGCGGATGGCGGTGGCCTGGGTGTCGCCGGCCTTCACCTTGGGTAACAGCTCGAACCCCGACCGGTAGGCCCGGTGGAGCGGCGCCGCCGCCGCGGCCTGGGCGCACGCGAGCCGGGGGAGCCGGTCGATCACCCCCAGCTCGCGCAGGAGGAGGA
>JAEZJH010000218.1 GCA_023436385.1 Pseudomonadota bacterium | reverse complement strand
GGCGGAGGGCGAGGGCTCGAGGCCCGGGGCCTCGCCGCGGTGGATCCGGCGCTCGAGGCGCGCGGCGGCGATGCCGAAGGCGCCGCCGAGGACGCCGACCAGAAGGTTCGCGAAGAGCGCCGACTCGTAGCCCGGCACGTTGGCCAGGGGCACGAGGGGGGACAGGGCGCCGGCGACGAGCGCCGCTCCCAGGGCGGCGCGCATCGACCGGGTCCGGGCCAGGGCCCGGAGCCGTGCGCCGACGGGACCTACCTCCCGCACGCTCGCCTCCTTGTCGATCGGACGGATCGCTCGCTAGCACGATGGGAGATCATCGGCCAGCGCAACAGGCCCGGGGGCGGCAGGCTTCCCGCGCCGGAGCGCCGGAGTCCGCCACACGCGGAGGGCCCGGGTCGCCGTGGGCCCTCGCGCCGGGAGCGAGGCGGGCCTGCCGCTAGCGGGCGCGCGCGCAGTACTTGGCCGTCTTGATGCGGCCCAGGTAGCGCTCGTACTCCTCGGGGGTGAGGGACTGCTCCAGCCCCTCGAGAAACTCGTCGTCGAGGACCAGGGCCCGGCACTCGAAGTCGCCGTGGTCGGAGGCGCAGTCGTCGTCGTTGATGCACTCGCCGGAGCAGTACCCCGACGGGGCGCCGTCGGAGCTGGGGAGCGGTTCGCCCTGCGACCGGACGCAGGTAAGGTTGTCGCACACGGCAACCCCGAAGGCGACGTAGTCGCGGCCGCCCCCGCTCGAGTCCTGGTCCTGGAGGAAGTCGGCGAGGGTCGGCCGGTAGCACTCCGGGGCCTCCTCGATCGACCGGTCCTGGCACTCCTCGGTGCCGATGTTGTTCTGGACCTGGCAGGGGGCCCCCACGGCGGAGTCGACACAGGAGCCGGCGCCCAGCACCGTGGCGATCAAGGCGACGGCGGACGGCCCGAGGAGACGCTTGGCGAGCGATGCGGTCGAATACATGCAACGATCGGTAGCACGGCAGCGGTTGTGTCTCAAGCGGAGCCTCTGGAGAGTTGATGTCGCACCCGTGCACCTGGTCGGGGGAAGGCCATTTCGACACACAACCGTGCACCTTGGACGACAGGTAAGTTGCCGCAGCTACATCGATCCGGCACCGCTCCGGGAAGGGCCCCCGCTTGCCCGCCAGTCCGCCGGCGTCGTAGCATCCGGTCATCGACCATTTGTCTCATTTCAAGCGAATGCGGCGAACGCGCGAACGGGCCTCGGGCCGGGTACATGGGTATGATCTGCCTTTCTTTTTCGGGGGTCTCGTGAGCGCCAAGCACGCCGTGGCACCTGCGATCGCGACACTGGTGCTCCTGTCCGCCGGAGTGGCGGCCGCCGACGAGGACGGCTTCGGCCTCGACCTATCGGAAACGCCCGCCGGGGCCGAGGACGGCCCGGGGGATGAGGCGGGGCCCCCCGTCTCCGCCGAGGACCTGGCCGACCTGCGCCTGGAGATGTCGGATCTGGGCGGCGCGGTGGGGGAGAGCGACACCGCCCTCGGGGACCGGGTCAAGGCCGTACAGCGGAAGCACTTCCTGAAGCGGGGGCGGCTCGAGGCGGTCCCCTCCTTCGCGCTCTCCCTGAACGACGCCTTCAACTCCAAGGTGGGCGCGGGCCTGGCGGTCAACTACCACCTGGCCGACTCGATCGCCCTCTCGCTCCACTACGACAAGTTCTACCGGGCCCAGAGCGACAACGTCCGGATCGCCAAGCGGGAGCTCCGCTCGCTCCTCCTCGCCTCCGCGATCGACTGGAGCGCCGGCGTCGACTTCCTCTGGACGCCGATCTACGGGAAGCTGTCCTGGTTCAACACCATCGTCCAGTACGACCTCTTCCTCGCCACCGGAGTGGGCGGCGTCTGGTCCCAGACCTCCGGCGCCCCGGTCGACGACGGGCTCCACCCGGCGGTGAACGCCGGCATCGGCCAGCGCTTCGCCTTCACCGACTGGATGGCCTTCGAGTTCTGGGTGAAGCAGCTGCTCTACGCCGACCGGCCGCAGGATCGGGAGATCTCCGAGATCCAGAAGGTCCTCACCATGAACGTCGGCCTCTCGTTCTGGCTCCCGACCTCCTTCGAGTACGAGGTGCAGTGATGGGCCGCTTCCACGGCGGATGGCTTCTCCTCGCGCTGCTCGTCGTCGCTCCCGTCACCGCCCGGGCGGAGACGGATGCCGACGCCGCCGCCGAGGGCCGGAAGCGGGCGGAGGAGGAGCGCCGGGCCAACGCCCCGGTGAACCTCGATCTGGACCAGCGGATCCGGCCGGTCTCCGGCAACCTGTTCCTGAAGGACGGGCGCCACGAGTTCTCGCCCACCCTCGATCTCTCGCTGAACGACGCCTTCTTCTCGAAGTACGTCTTCGGCCTGCGCTACGCCTACCACCTCACCGAGAAGTGGTCGGTGGGGTTGAACGGCGGCTGGGCGCTCTCCACGCCCTCGGGCGCGGTGACCACCTGCAACTCGAAGGGCGAGGACTGCCAGGTCCCGTCGAAGGAGCGGCTCGCCCGCACCCCCGGCGACTTCGACCTGATCGCCGGCCTCGACGTCGCCTGGGCTCCGCTCTACGGCAAGATCTCCGTGCTCGCGGAGAAGGTCCTGCACTTCGACACCTACGCCCTGGTCGGCGCCGGCGCGGTGCGGACCCGGCTGGCGGCCGAGGGCGAGGTCGACCCGACCTCGTCCTTCGTCCCCGAGGTCCACGTCGGGGTGGGGCAGCGCTACTTCCTCGGCCGCTCCGCCACCCTGCGGTTCGAGATCCGCGACGTGATCTACCAGCAGGAGGTCGGCGGCCGGAGCGACCTGCAGAACCAGCTGCTCTTCGGGATCGGCCTCTCCTTCTTCCTCGGCGACTCGCCGGAGCCCTGACCGGGAGCGGAATCGTGCGGAACCTCTTGCTCACCATCGTCACCGCGCTCGCCGTCCCCGGTCTCCTGGCGCTCGCCCCCGCGCCGGCGGCGGCCCAGATGACCTTCCCGGGCCTCGACCTGAGCGACGATCCGCCGGCGAAGCCGGCGAAGAAGTCCAACGACCGGAAGGCCAAGAAGCAGCAGCCGCCCAAGCGGTCGGAGACCGCGCCGGTGCCCGCCAAGCCGGCGCCGGAGGCCCAGGCCGCGCCGCCGATGTCCTTCGAGGGCCTCGACGTTACCGGCAAGACCGCCGATCGCCAGAAGTTCGAGGCCGCGAAGCGGCTCTTCGACGAGGGCAACTACGAGGCGGCGGCCCTGGCCTTCCAGGGGATCCTCGAGGAGGCGAACGCGGCCGACCAGCACTCCCAGGCCCGTTACCTCCTGGCCAAGTCGCTCTACCGGCTCGGCCTCTACCACTCGTCGCTCCAGGTCTTCCAGGACATCCTGGGCCGCGGCGAGCAGGACAAGTTCTTCGCCACCTCCCTGGAGTGGCTCTTCTTCATCTCGCACAAGACCGTCGACCAGACGGTGGTCCTCGACGAGATCGCCAAGTACGCGAACGTGCAGTTCCCGGAGAAGTACCGGGACGAGTTCCGCTACCTCCTCGCCAAGTACAACTTCGTCCGGGGGATGGCGCTCTCCGACGCCGCCTCCGGCGCCGGCGGCCGGGAGAAGGGCTCGCTCTCCGCGGAGGCGGAGAAGAGCTTCCGGGAAACGCGCCGGCTCGCCGCGCAGGTCGGACGGGACACCCGCTTCTACCCGAAGGCCCGCTACCTCGAGGGCCTCACCCTCTACGTCGGCGGCAAGTTCGAGCCGGCGGTCGAGGCCTTCAAGGACGTGGTCCGGGCCACCAACCCGCGTACCGGCGCGTTGCAGGATCCGGGGCTCCGGCAGCAGGCCTTCATGCAGCTCGCCCGCATCCACTACGAGCACCGGCAGAACCGCTACGCGATCTTCTATTACGACAAGGTCCCCCGGGGCGGCGAGCAGTGGCTCCAGGCGCTGTACGAGTCGAGCTGGTCCCACTTCCGGATCGGCCAGTACGAGCGGGCGCTCGGCAACATGATCACCCTGCACTCGCCGTTCTTCCGCGACGAGTACTTCCCCGAGGCGCTGATCCTGAAGGCGGTGATCTACTACGAGAACTGCCGGTACCCGGAGGCGACGCAGATCGTCGAGGAGTTCAACCGGACCTACCTCCCGGTGCACCAGGAGATCGAGGCGATCCTCGGCCGGAACTTCGCGGGCCCGCAGGACTACTACGACCTCCTCGCCGACATCCAGAAGCGGAACGCCGGGTCCCGGGGCGGGAGCGGCGAGGTCCTCGAGCGGATCCTCAAGGTGGCGCTCTCCGACAAGGAGCTGGCCCACCTGAACGAGTCGATCCTCGAGCTCGAGGCGGAGATGGACGCCATCAACGGCCGCCGGGACCTCTTCCGCTTCTCGAACCTGGCCAAGGAGCTGGGCGAGGAGCTCCGGGCGCAGCGCGCGGAGCTGCAGAACCGGGCCGGGATCTTCACCAAGCGCAAGCTGGAGAAGGAGCGGCGCGAGCTGGCGGAGCTGAATTATCGGGCGCTGGCGATCCAGGCGGAGATCGGCACCCGCGAGAAGGACGCGCTCCAGGCCTCCCTGGAGAGCGGGTCCCGGGTCGCGGTGGTGAAGAAGTACAAGTTCTCCGCCGCGGTCGACGACGAGCACGTCTTCTGGCCGTACGAGGGCGAGTTCTGGCGAGACGAGCTGGGCACCTACCAGTACACGCTGACGAAGGGCTGCAAGGACCGTTGAGGAGAGTTCCCGTGACCGTACGCATCGTCCCGATCGTCCTCGCCGTCCTCGTCGCCCTGCCGGCGGCTGCCGCCGAACCTGGCCTCGGCCCCAAGGAGGACGCCGGCGGTCCCTCCCGGTCACTCGCCGGCGACATCTCCCGGGAGCAGGTCCGCAAGAAGGCGGAGCCCAGCGGCCCCTCGCTCGAGTACGACAAGTTCCGCTTCACCGTCGAGCTGCAGCTCAAGGAGAAGCGCCGCGAGCTGATGCGGACGCTCTCGCAGATGGTGGCGCTCACCAAGGATCCGCAGCAGAAGCCGGACTTGCTCTTCCGCCTCGCCGAGCTCGACTGGGAGGAGTCGAAGTACTGGTTCTTCGAGGCCAACCGCCAGGACGACAAGGTCGCCGGCTGCAAGGCGAAGAAGGACGCGGCCTGTGCCCAGGCGGCCCTCGCCCAGAAAAAGGAAAACACGGCGAAGAGCGTCGAGCACCAGGACCGGGCGATCGATCGCTACAAGACGATCATCAAGACCTACAAGGACTACCAGCGGATGGACGAGGTGCTCTTCTTCCTCGGCCAAAACCTCTGGGAGAAGGGGAGGCCGGAGGACGCCCTCACCTCGTACCGGGTGCTGGTGGAGCGCTACCCGAAGTCCCGGTTCGTCCCCGACGCCCACCTGGCCTTCGGCGAGTACTACTTCAACACCTCGAACGGCCGCCGGAACCTGCTGGAGAAGGCCCTCGAGTCGTACACCAAGGCGGCGAGCTACACCGACAGCAAGGTCTACGGCTTCGCCATCTACAAGCAGGGCTGGTGTCACTACAACCTGGCCGAGTACGCGGCCGCCGCCGACAAGTTCAAGGCGGTGGTCTACTACGGCGACCTGGCCACCAACGTCGGCAACGACAACAAGAACGCCCTGGTCCGCGAGGCCCGCAAGGACTTCGTCCTCGCCTACAGCCGCTTCGGCGATCCGATCGGGGCGCGGGACGAGTTCCGGCGGGTGGGCGGCGACGAGCACTGGTGGGGGATGCTGAAGGGCCTGGCCGGGCTCTACTACGACGACGGCAAGGACAAGGAGGCGGTGCTCGTCTACCGCAGCCTGATCAAGGAGCGGCCGCTCTCGCCCGAGGCGCCGTTCTTCCAGGGCCGGATCGTCGCCTCGGTGATGCGGGTCGGCAACAAGCGGATCACCGTCGAGCAGGCCCGGGCCCTGGTGAAGGTCTTCCAGGAGGTGGAGAAGAGCGGGGCGGTGCGGACCGACGACGATCGGAAGCTGATCGCCGAGGCCCGGGATCTCTCCGAGCGGACCCTCTCGAACCTGGCGGTGGTCTGGCACAACGAGGGGAAGAAGACCCGGGACGAGGAGACCTTCGTCCACGCCAACTCCGCCTACGGCGACTACCTGGCGATCTTCCCCGACTCGCCGAAGGCCTACGACCTCCGCTTCTTCCACGCGGAGCTGCTCTACGAGAACCTCCGGAAGTACGAGGAGGCGGCGGAGGAGTACAACCGGGTCCTGGCCATCGACAAGGCGCGGATGGAGAAGCAGGAGAAGCCCGGCAAGTGGCTGCAGAAGGCCGCCCTGGGCGCCATCTACTCCTACGACGAGGTGGTGAAGCGCTTCGAGGCGTCGGAGCGGAAGCCGGCGGCAAAGGGC
>JAEZJH010000184.1 GCA_023436385.1 Pseudomonadota bacterium | reverse complement strand
CGCCGACATCGGCGCCGAGCTCTCCGCCCTGGCCGCCGCGGTCCTCGACGTGGCGCTGGCGCGGATCCTCGCCGAGTTGGAGGCCCGGCACGGCGCGCCGGCGGAGGGCGGCGGCCTCGCGGTGCTGGGGATGGGGAAGCTCGGCGCCGGCGAGCTGAACTTCTCCTCCGACATCGACCTGATCCTCGTCTACCGCGGCGACGGCGAGAGCGCGGGCGGCCCCGGCGGACCGCTCGCCCACCGGCAGCTCTACGCCCGGGCCGCGGAGCGGCTGGCCCGGGCCCTGGGCAACGTCACCGCCGACGGCTTCGCCTTCCGCGTCGATTTCGACCTTCGCCCCGGCGGCCGATCGGGGCCGCTGGTCGAGAGCCTCGAGGCGACCCTCCGCTACTACGAGGCCCACGGCCGGACCTGGGAACGGGCGGCGCTCCTCCGGGCCCGGCCGGTGGCGGGAGATCGCGTGCTGGGCGAGGAGCTGCTTCGTAGCCTCGGGCCCTTCATCTACCGCCGCTCCCTCGATCTCGCCGCGGTGGAGGAGATCCGGGCGATGAAGGCCCGGATCGATCGGGAGGCCTCCGGCGGCGAGCCGGATTTGAAGCTGGGGCCCGGCGGGATCCGCGAGGTGGAGTTCGTGGTGGCGGCGCTCCAGCTCCTCCATGCCGGCCGCGATCCGCGGCTCCGGGAGCGGGGCACCCTGCCCGCCCTCGACCGCCTCCTCTTCGCGGGACTCCTGCCCTCGAGCGACCGGGACGCCCTCGCCGCCGCGTACCTCCTCCTCCGCCGGGCGGAGAACCGGATCCAGGCCCTCGACGACCGCCAGACCCATCGGCTTCCGGCCGATCCGGTGGAGCTCGGCAGGCTCGCGCTCCGGCTCGGCTTCCCCGGCCCGGCGGACCGGGCGAGGGCGGCCCTCGAGGTGGAGCTGGGCTCCCGGCGGCGGGCGGTGGCGGCGATCTTCGGCGATCTCCTGGGATCCACCGGCGCGGCGCCGCGGCCCACCGATCCCCGGGTCCGGACGGCGCTCGACCCTGGTGCCGCTCCGGCCGTGCGCCGGGAGGCCCTCGCCTCCCTGGGCTTCGCCGATCCCGATCCGGCCCTGGCGGAGCTGGCCCGCCTCGGCCGCCGCCCCGGAACGCCCTTCTCCGATCCCCCGGCGCCGTCGGAGGACGAGGCCGAGCGGCTCCTCGGCGAGCTGGCCCGAACCCCCGATCCCGATCAGGCCCTGGCCAACCTCGCCGCCTTCGCCAGCACCCTCGCCGTCCCCGCTCCCTACTTCGCGCTCCTCGCCGAGCACCGGGCGGCGTCACGCCTCCTCCTCCAGCTCTTCGGCACCTCCGACTTCCTCTCCAAGTACTTCCTCCGACACCCGGAGCTCCTCGACGCGCTCCTCGGCCCCAGCTCGGTGTGGACGGCGAAGGGTCCGGAGCGGCTCCTCGCCGAGGCCCGGGCCCGGGTGGCGGCGAAGCCCGCGGACGACCTCGAGGGGCAGCTCGCCGCGCTTCGGCGGTTCAAGAACGAGGAGACCCTGCGGATCGGCCTCGCCGACGTCTCCGGCACCTTCGACCAGGCCCGGGTCGCCGCCGAGCTGACCGCGGTGGCCGACGCCTGCCTGGCGGGCTCCCTCGACCTCGCCGCCCGGGAGGCGGTGGAGCGCTGGGGCGAGCCCGCCGGCGGCGCCACCCTCTCCGTGGTCGGCCTCGGCAAGCTGGGCGGCCGGGAGCTCGGCTACCACTCCGATCTCGACCTGGTCTTCCTCTACGGCGGGAGCGGCGAGCCCGACCTCTCGAGCGGCGGCACCCGGGGCCGGCTGGGAGCGGCCGAGTACTTCACCCGCCTCGCCCAGCGGCTGATCGCCCACCTGCAGGTGCCGCTCCGGGAGGGCACGCTCTACCGGATCGACACGCGGCTGCGGCCCTCGGGCAGCCGCGGGGCGCTGGTGGTGTCGCTGCCGGCGCTTGCCGCCTACCACCGGAAGGAGGCGGCGCTCTGGGAGCGGCAGGCGCTCCTCAAGGCCCGGCACGTGGCCGGCGACGCCGCCCTCTTCGCCCGGGCGCAGGCGGAGGTGATCGTCCCGGCGGTGTTCCGGCCCGACGCCGATCCCGCCGCCCTGGGAGCGGCGATCGCCGACATGCGGCGGCGGCTCGAGGAGCAGGCTTCGGGCGAGGGCCGGGGCGAGAAGAACCCGAAGACCGGCTACGGAGGCCTCGTCGACGTGGAGTTCGCCGTGCAGTACCTGCAGCTCCTCCACGGCGCCGCCCGGCCCGCGATCCGCACCCCCTCCACGCCGGAGGCCATCACCCGGTTGGGGGCCGCCGGCCTCCTGGCCCCGGTGGACGAGCGCCTCCTCACCGACGCCTACCGGTACCTCCGGCGGCTCGAGCTCCGGCTGCGAATCGTCCACGATTTCGGGATCTCCCGGCTGCCCGCCCCGGGCCGGGAACTCTCCGCCCTGGCCCGGCGGCTGGGCCACGGCGGCGAGCGGGGCGGCGAGAGCCTCCTCTCCGAATACGCCCGGGTCACGGCGGCGGTCCGGGAGGCCTTCCGGCGCCTCGTCCCGGCTCCTTGAACAAACCGGCGGCCGGGCCGTTAATGGCGCATCTTCCACGGAGGCCACCCGTGAGGCGCATCTTCATCCCGACCCTCGTCGCCGCCCTGACGGTCGCGGCGACCGTCCTTCCCGCCCCCGCCGCCGCCGAGCGCGTGATCACGCGGAAGGGCGAGGTGATCGTCGGTACCCCGCGGTTCGAACAGGACCAGGTGGTGGTGGTCCGGGAGGACGGCACGGAGGTGCGG
>JAEZJH010000162.1 GCA_023436385.1 Pseudomonadota bacterium | reverse complement strand
GGTGCGACCTCCTCCGGTCGCGGGCAGCCCGGAGGCCCCGCGCGCCGGCGGGTACCAAAGCCCCCGCCCGCGGCCCCCTCCCCGTGCGGTCGTCGGGGTGGTAGAAGCCGCGGCTTGCCTCCACGCGGCGGCCACGCCGCCAGCCTCCGGGCCGCGACACCTTGGCCGAGCTCGCCCTCACCGCCCTGACGCTGCTCTGGGGAACCACCTTCGCGCTGGTGAAGCAGGCCCTCGCCGACGCCTCCGCGCCGGTGTTTCTCTCCCTGCGCTTCTCCCTGGCCGCGCTGGTGCTCCTCGGCCTCTGGGCCCTGCGCCGGGACCGGGCCACCCCGTCCCTCTGGAAACACGGCGCGCTCCTCGGCCTGGCGCAATTCGGTGGCTTCCTTTTTCAGACGGAGGGGCTCCGCCACACCACCTCCTCCCGCTCCGCCTTCATCACCAACCTCAGCGTGCTGGTGGTTCCGTTTCTGGCGCGGTTCCTCCTCAAGCGGAAGGTGGCGACCTCCTCGTGGTTCGGGGTGGCGCTGGCGGTGGTCGGCCTGGCGCTCCTCACCCGACCGTTCGACGGCACCGTCGACGCCGGGGTCCGCTGGGGCGACCTCCTCACCGTGCTCTGCGCGGTCTCCTACGCCTTCCAGGTGACCCTCACCGGCGAGTGGTCGCCGCGGCACGGGCTCTTGCCGCTCACCTCGGTGCAGATCGGCACCACGCTGGTGCTGACGCTGGCGCTCCTCCCCTTCGGCACGCCGCGCTTCGTCCCCACCGCCACGTTGTTCGGGGTGGTGGCGTTCACCGGCCTGGCGATGACCGCCGGCGCGATCTTCGTGATGAACTGGGCCCAGCGCCGGATCCCCGCGGTACGGGCGGCGCTGATCTACTCGCTCGAGCCGGTGGTGGCGGCCCTCTTCTCCGCCGCGTGGCTGGGAGAGCGGATGGGCGCCCGGGAGTGGCTCGGCGGGCTCCTGATCGTCGGCGCGGTGCTCCTCGCCGAGCTGGGCGCGGCGATCGGCCGGCGCCGGGCCGCCGCGGCGGCGACCCCCGCCGCGGAACCGCTGGCGTAGGCCGTCGGTCAGTCGCGCAGCGGCCGGCCGTCCACGTCGGTGACGTTGCCGGTGATCATCAGGATCCCGTCGACGAACGGCCAGATCGCGCCCACGCCGCAGGTGAGCCAGCTCACCGCGATCTGCGCGATCGCCAGGCCGACGTGGCCGGTGTAGAAGCGCCCCACCCCGAAGCCGCCCAGGAAGATCTGGAGGAGCCCGGCGACCAACTTCTGGCGCTCCGAGTACGGCAGGCCGGTACGCGGATCGTAGCCCCACGGCGCGTCGGGCGTCCGCATCAGGTAGCCCGGCTGCGGCTCGGGGGACGGGCTGGGAAAGCGGGGATCGGAAGGCGGCACGCCGTTCATGGGGTCTCCTGCGGTTCCCGGCATTCTACCGGAGGAAACGCCGCCGGGTTAGTGTCCGGAAGAACCGGGTCGGGGCCGATGGTCCCGGGGAGAAGGGAACCGCGATGCGTCGCCTCGCTTCCGTATCGATTTGTTGCCTCGCCCTCGCCGGCTGCGAGTCGGAGTTGGTGCGGGGCAACGGCGTGGCGGCCGAGGAGACACGGACCGTCAAGGCCTTCGAGAGCGCGGTGGTCGACAGCGGCCTCGCCCTGGTCCTCGACGCCTCCGCCGGCGCCGGAGCCGGCGACGGGTCCCTCACCGTCTCCGGCGACGAGAACCTCCTCCCGCTGATCGAGACCACCGTCACCGACGGCTGGCTCACCGTGCGGGCGAAGCAGCCCGTCTCGTCGGAGCTGAAGCTCGAGGTGCGGGGCTCCGCCTCCGGCCTCCTCCGGCTCGGCGCCACCGGCGGCGCCGGGGCCACCGCCACGGGGATCGACCGCGACGGGATCTTCGAGGCCTCCGTCGACGCCGGTGGCAGCGTGACCCTCTCCGGCCGGGCCGATCGCTTCGACGCCCTGGTCGCCGGCGGCGGCCTCCTCACCGCCGGGGAGCTCACAGCCGGCGAGGTCCGGCTCCAGGTCTCCGGCGGTTCCCGGGTCCGGGTCTGCGCCACCGACACCCTGCTGGTCGCCGCCACCGGCGGCTCGGTGGTGACCTACGAGTGCGATCCCGAGCGCGTCGAGCCGGTGACGGAAGGCGGCGCGGTGGTCGAGCCGGCGGAGTAGTCCGGCTCGACCCGGTCCCTCACGGACAGGGCCCCAGGCCCCCGGCGCCCACCGCCGGCAGGCTGGGGCCGTCGGGAATGTCGATCGACGGGTGGTCGAAAGGCGCCCGGCGCATCGCCACCCGGCAGTCGGTGAGGCCGTTCTCCATCAGGTCGACCAGCGCCTGGAACTTCTCGGGATCGAGCCCCAGCATCTGGATCCGCGGCGACAGCTCCTCGTTCTCGTGATCCCCGCCCCGGTCGTAGAAGTTCATCACCGCCTGCAGGGTCGGCGAGCCGCCGTTGTGGAAGTAGGGCGCGGTCAGCGCCACGTTCCGCAGCCCCGGGGTCTTGAACGCGCCCCGGTCCAGCGGCGACCCCGAGCGAGAATACGAGACACCGTTCGGCCCCAGGGCGGCGCGGCCGAGGTCCTCCTCCGTGGGCCGGACGCCGATGTTGTGGTAGCCCACGTCGTTGCCGAACTCGCCCACCGGCCCGTTGGCCTCGTAGAAGGTTTGCGAGGCATCGGTGAGCTCCGGGCCGGCGTGACAGGCGGAGCAGGCGGCGTCGACGAAGGCCTGCACGCCGAGCTGCTGCCGCTGGGTGAGCGCCGCCTCGTCGCCCGCGAGCCAGCGATCGTAGGGCGTCTGATCGGGGAGCAGCGTCTCCTCGTAGGCCGCGATCGAGAGCCCGAAGATCCGCGAGAACGACGCCTCCGCCTGCTTCGCCGTGCCATTGCCGAAGGCCGGGGCGACCAGGTCACGGTAGGTGCAGGGCCGGTCCCCGCAGCGGAGGCCGGTCCCGGGATAGGCGGAGAGCGAGCCGAGGACCGAGTCGTCGGCGGCGACCTGCTGCGTGGCGAGCACGGGGCGGTCGAGGAGGCGGCCGGCGATCCCGCCCGCGCCGTTCCATGCCCGCCCGGCGCAGCTCATCTCCTCGGCGCTGAGCGGCGGGGCCAGGGACTGGGAGGCGAGCGAGGCGTCCTGCTCCAGCGGCCCGTGGCTCGGCCCAGCGTTTTCCGTGTCGCCGAAGGGATCGTTGCCGTTGAAGAGGCTCTCCGCGCGGCCATCCCAGAATTGGTCGCGATACACCGAGGCGCCGATCACCGTGGGAGCGTTGCGCGGGGTGACCTGCCGGAACTCGCCGAACACCGGCGACGCCGCGGGCTGGCACTGGTCGGCGTCGGTCGCCGAGGTGGCGACGAAGGTCGCCGCGTGGGCGCCCGGCGAGCCGATCCGATCGTCGGAGCTGATGCGAACCAGCGCGCCCAGCGTCGCGCCGGCGGCGGTGACGTTGCCGGTCTCGAAGATCCCGTTCGGCCCGGGGTGGACCACGTTGGTCAGCCGCGCGTCGCTGCCCGCCGAGAAGTGGCAGGTGGCGCAGGCCGTCTGTCCGTCGCTTCCCACCGCCGTGTCCCAGAACAGCGCCTTGCCCAGGCGGATCGCCGCCTCCTGGCTCTTGATCGGGCCGATCGGCCGAGCCGGCTGATCGCGAAGCTTCTCCAGCGGCGCGAGACCGGCCTCGAGCGCCGCCGTCCGCACCGGGTTCTCGATCACCGGAGGCGGCGGTCCCGGGGGCTCCTCCCCCGGACCCGGCCCCGTCGGCGGATCCACCTCCCGGGCCGGCTCCGCCTCGCCCCCGCACGCCGCCACCGCCACCACGAACCACGCCCCGGCCAGCAGACCGGCCGACGTCCTCCCCCACCTCGCCATCCCTTCCCCCCTCCTCGGGATTTCCATCGGAGAGGAGGTAGGCAGCCGACCTGCGCGCGGCCATTCCCGGAACCGGGCGACATCGTTACGTGAGGGCAGGCCCCCGGACGCTTTCGACCGCCGGTCTGGCGCCGGCGAGCGCAAGGGGTGTCGACGGGGCGTTTCGACCGGGTGTCTCCGGGGTCAGGCTGCCCGCGGGCGGGGGCGCGGCGGTGCCACGGGGGCAGGAGCGGGGAACTCCGCCCGGGCAGGCTGCGGCCGGCTGTCCTGCCGCTGGGCTCCCCGGCCCCGAGGGGACGAGGCAGCGGCGGGGGCACAGAGGCTGCCGAGGAGGGCGAAGTCGAAGGGCGCGATCGTGGAGAACATCGGGGGGCTCGGGGG
>JAEZJH010000155.1 GCA_023436385.1 Pseudomonadota bacterium | reverse complement strand
CGCCGACCACCACCCCGACCACCCAGAGCGACGTGCCCGGCCAACCGTTGAGGATCGACACCCCGAGGAACACCGCCACCGCCGCGTAGAAGAGATCCCAGCCCCAGCCGGCGTAGCGATCCATCAGCGCGGTGATGCCGTGGAAGAGGCCGCTGGCCAGGAAGTAGCCGGCGAGGAGCAGGGTGATCGCCGCCAGGCCGACCATGGGACGGAAGAGGAGGACGGCACCGACCACGATGGTCAGCACGCCGGCGAGGAGGTAGAGCAGCAGGCGTCCGGAGCCCCGGAGGCGGAACGCGCTGATCGCCTCGAAGACCCCGGCGACGACCAGCAGCGCGCCGAAGAGGACCACCGACGCGACGCCGGCGAACCCGGCGGCGGCCATGCAGAAGACGCCGATCAGCATGATCAACAGGCCCAGGACGAAGGGGCCGCCCCAGGCCCCGGCGACCGCCCGCTCGTGTCCCGATCTCATCGTGTTCGTCGCCATTTGCGCTCCCGGAATCGGCCGGTCCGGTGCGGCACGCCGGCCCGTACCCGCCGAACCTTGGGCGCCCGCTCGTTTCCGGCAATGGCGGATCGCCGGGACGCCGGATCGGCAAGGGCTCTCTCGCCACCGACAGACCGGGCCTCCGCGGCGGAGGCGAGGCGCGTGCAGCTCGCCGGAGTCCGGTCACCTCCCGGGCGTGCCGGGCGCGAAGCGCGAAGCCGCGTCCCCGAAGGCGTGGGCGAGATCGGAGGCGGCGGGGATCCGGAGGGGAGCCCGCGTGTCTTCCATTCGGCAGCCGCGGGCGAAGAGCGGCAGCAGGGAGGGCGGGAGGATCGCCGCGGAACGGGTCATGGGCCCGGATCGGCCTACCGGGGTGGCCCTTTTGGCGCCATCCGCACGGTGCCTCGCCCACCCAGGGGGCGGCGATCGCGACGCCGGCGCGCGACACTGGGGGCTCTTCCGCCCGGAGTCCTTCATGAGCGAATCGACCCGCTTCCCCGGCACCGATCGTGCCATCCTCCTCCCCGACGGACGTCTCCTCGGCTACGCCGAATACGGCGATCCGTCGGGCCGGCCCGTGTTCCACTTCCACGGCTGGCCGTCGAGCCGCCGGGAAGGCCGGCTCGTCCACGACGCCGCGGTGGCCGCCGGGGCCCGGCTGATCGCCATCGATCGCCCGGGAACCGGGCTCTCCGATCCCAAGCCGGGGATGTCGCTCCTCGCCTGGCCGGACGACGTGGTGGAGCTGGCGGAGGCGCTGCGGATCGAGCGCTTCGCGATCTTGGGGATCTCGTCCGGCGCTCCCTGGGCCCTCGCCTGCGGTCACCGCATCCCGGCCCGGATCACCGCCATCGGCCTGGTCGGCGGGATAGGTCCCCTCGACGAGCCGATCACCCGGAACGCGCTCGAACCGATGGAACGGGCCCTGCACCAGGTGGCGATGCGGGCGCCGCTCCTGCTCCGCGGGTTCTTCGCCGCGATCGCCGTCCGGATCCGCCGGGATCCGCAGGGCGTCGTCGCCGCGATGGCGCTCCGGCAGCCGGCGGCCGACCGTGCCCTCCTCGAGCGCCCGGAGGTCCGGGACACGGTGGCCGCCGCGTTGCGCGAGTCGATCCGGAACGGAACGGCCGGCCTGGTCGACGGCGCCGCCGCACAGGCGCGGCCCTGGGGCTTCCGGCTCGCCGACGTGCCGTCCAAGGTCCACCTCTGGCACGGCGAGAAGGACGAGACCGTCTTCCCGGCCGCCGCGCGCCATCTCGCCGCCTCGCTCCCGGCAGCCCACGCCGTCTTCCTGCCGGACGCGGCGCACCTGGGGGCGGTGATCGGCCACGCGCCGGAGATCCTGCGGACGCTGGTGGAGGAGACGGTGCGGGCCCGGCCGGCGGCCTGACGCCCTGCGGTCGCGGGAGCGAGTTGCCCGATTGCGAACGGTCCCGGGGGGGCGTTTGGCACCCGCTCGGGCTGGTCGCTACGTTCCCGGGGCGCGCTGAAGGGTTTTCCCGCTCCCGTGCGTCCTAGGGAGATGAGACCCAGAGGAGCCGCAAGGGGGAGAGCGATGGTCCCGAGCGACACCACCCGACTCCGGGGAGATGAACCGGTCCGCCGTCCGGTGGTGCTCGTCGTCGAGGACGAGCCGCCGCTGCTCCGGGCGCTCCAGCGGCTCCTCCGGCCGCATTTCGAGGTCCTGGCCGCTCGGAACCCCACGGAAGCCCGGGTGGCGGCAGCGGTGCGGCAGCTCGACCTGATCCTCACCGACTTCCAGATGCCCGGCGAAAACGGCGTCGAGGGCCTTCGCCGGCTCCGCGAGCTCGGTCACCGGGCGCCGGCGCTGATCGTCACCGCCACCGTCGGCGCCGAGGTCCACGCCGCCCTCCGCGACGGTCTGGCCTCCGCGGTGGTGGAAAAGCCCTGGGACGTGGATGCCCTCCTCTCCCTGGCCCTCCAGCTCGCCGGCCGGGATCCGCCGGAGGTGTCCGGCCAGCGGGCCGGCTAGCGGCCGCGCGGTCGGCTAGATCGCCCCCGGGGAGGCGACGGCGAGCAGCAGGTCGGCGAACCGCTCCCCGGCGTCGACGAACCGTCGCACCGTGGTGAGCCCGGCCCTCCCGGCCAGTTCGTCCAGCTCGCCCGGCGCGTACTTGTGCGAGCTCTCGGTGTGGATGGTCTCGCCCTCGGCGAACGGGATCGCCAGCCCGAGGGCGTCGATCCGTACGATCTGGGGGCGCAGGCTGACGAGGTGCATCTCGATCCGGCCGGCCGACTCGTTCCAACTCGCCCGGTGCCGGAACGAGGCCCGGTGGAAGTGGCCGCCCAGCTCGCGGTCGATCCGGTCGAGGAGGTTGAGATCGAAGCGGGCGGTGATCCCGGCGGCGTCGTCGTAGGCCCGCTCGAGGACGCGGCGATCCTTCTTCAGGTCCACGCCGAGGAGCAGCCGATCGTCCCGGCCCATCGCCGCCCGGACCTTGGCGAGGAACGCGGCCGCCTCGCCGCGGTCGAGGTTCCCGATGCTCGACCCGAGCCAGAGGAGGAGCCTGGGGCCCGGGGCCAGCTCGTCGACGCGCGCGATCCCGCGGTCGTAGTCGCCGGCGACCGCCCGGAGCTCGAGGCCCGGGAGCGCCGGGAGGAGGTCCGCGGCACAGGCCCGGAGCGCCTCCGTGGAGATGTCGAGGGGCACGTAGAGGAGCCGGCGCTGCCGCGCCAGGATCGCCGACAGCAGGCGCCGGGTTTTGCCGGCGCTCCCGCTTCCCAGCTCGAACACGGTCACGCCGGGCGGCAACCCCGCGGCGAGGCCGGCGGCGTGGGCGGCGAGGATCTCGTCCTCGGCGCGGGTCGGGTAGTACTCCTCGAGCCGGCAGATCTCGTCGAAGAGCCGCGAGCCCTCCCGGTCGTAGAGGTAGCGGCAGGAGAGTCGCTTCGGGGCCGCGGTGAGCCCGGCGCGCACGTCGGCGGCGAAGTCGGCGGCGGGGGAGCCCAGCTCGATCCACGAGAGGCGCCCGTCCGCCCCGTCCCACGACGCGCCCGGGATCTCCCCGTACACAGCCTCACCGTGCTCGATCTCCATCGCCCCCCCGCCGTCGGCCCCGGAGGTGCCGCCGGCTCATCGCGCTCGTTCGCGGGAACCGGCGGTTCCCCGGGGTGGTCCGTTCCGGACCCCGGCCGCACGGCCCCGGGGACGTTGGGCAGGGATCGGCGGGCCGGGAAGCCCTCTTCCCGCCAACCCGGGGAGCGTTCGGCACTGGCGCCCGGGTTGTCCGATTCTCGGAACGGCCCCCGCGCCGGTGGTGGCTGGCAATCCGTGCCGGCTTGCGCCGGTCGATTTGCCCTGCTTGGCTGCCCGGGATGACCGCCGACGACACCCGCCGCTGGGCCGCCCTGGGCGCGGTCTCCCTGGGGACGTTCATGGCCACGCTCGACTCGAGCGTGGTCAACCTCGCGCTCCCCTCGCTGGCGGCGGAGTTCGACGCCGGCCTCGCCGAGGTGGAGTGGGTGGTCCTCTCCTTCCTCCTCGTCCTGGTGGCGCTGCTCCTCAACGTCGGCCGGCTGGGGGACCTGCTCGGCCGGCGGCGGGTTTACATCGCCGGCCTCGTCGTCTTCGGCGTCTCCAGCGCCGCCTGTGCCGCCGCCAACGGCGTCGGCTTCCTGGTCGGCGCCCGGGTGGTGCAGGCGATCGGCAGCGCGATGATGGCCTCCCTGGGGCCGGCGATGCTGGTGGCGGTGTTTCCCCCCGAGCGCCGGGGGCAGGTCCTGGGGCTGACCGGCCTCGCGGTGAGCGCGGGCCTCGCCTCGGGGCCGGCGGTCGGCGGCCTCCTGATCGGCGCGCTGTCGTGGCGGTGGATCTTCCTGCCCAACGTTCCGCTGGCGTTCCTCGCCGCGGTGGTGGCGATCCGCTCCCTGCCCCGACGGACCGGCGAGAAGCGGGAGCCGATCGACTGGATCGGCTCCGGCCTCCTCGCCCTGGGGCTCTCCGCGCTGCTCCTCGCCCTCTCCCACGGTTCGAAGTGGGGCCACCTCGATTCGCGAACGGTGGGGCTCGTCGCCCTGGCGGTGGCCGCCGCCGTCTCCTTCGTGCGTTTCGAGCGTCGGAACCCCACGCCGGTCCTCGACCTCTCGCTGGTCGGCAGGCGGGAGGTCGCCTGGCCGGCGGCGGCCGGGCTCCTGGTCTTCGTCGCCGTGGGGGCGGTCAACCTGGTCCTGCCGTTCCATCTGGTCGGCGCCCTGGGACTCGACCTGGTGCACACCGGCGCCATCCTCACCGCCTTTCCCGCGACGATGGCGGTGGTGGCGCCGGTCTCGGGCTGGGCCTCGGATCGCCTGGGGGTGGCG
>JAEZJH010000110.1 GCA_023436385.1 Pseudomonadota bacterium | reverse complement strand
TCCCCGAGCCGGCGTTTGCCGCCCTCCTCACCGCGTCGCTGCCTATCCTTCCTTCCCGGCGAAGGCCCGCCGCGAAGAAGCCCACCAAGGCGCCCACGCGTCCCCTCGAGGCGGCAGCCAAGGCGGGCTCCAAGCAGAAGCAGCCCCCCCAGCGCGTCCCGATGACCATGCGCAAGGCCGCGAAGCCGGCCGACGGCTCGAAACGCCCTTCGGCTAGGAACCCGACGTCCCGGGGGCCAACGTGCCGGAGGGAGCGGTGACGAAGGGACTGCGCCCGATTACCATCAGGTTCGTGCGCACCCTCGAAGGAACGCTGTTGCCGCTCACCGTGGACCGGGGCTCCAAGTCGGAGCGACCCGGCTTCGTCGTGAGATTCGAGGATGGAAGCGAGATCCGGGTCGAGCACGTGCAGGACCACCCGTTCGATCCGTCGCGTCTCCGATCGCTGGCGTACCACCGGGTGCGAGCGACCGGGCGCGACTATCGCAACCGCTTCCTCGCCGAGGAGGTCGTGGCGCTCGATTGATCCCGCTCCGCGGCTGCGTTCGGCGTCGGTCGACGGTAGCGGGAGCGGTCGCCCCGGTCCCCGGACGCCAGACGGCCCCGCGCCCAGGAAAGGGCCGGGGCCGTCCGCGTAACGAGCGCCGGAAGCGCAGCCCGACGCGCCGTTCTTTGGCGGCGATGCGGGCGAGCGGCCGACGCCCCCGCGATGGGCAGCATCCCGGCCCCCTTCCCCGCCGGCGGAGGGGACCGCCTGTAATCGTTCCTAGAGACCAGGTCGGTTTCCTAAGCGGTTTTCCACGTCCGTAAGCAGATCCGTAGGCCGCTCCCCTGAAGGCCTGTTCGGCCGGTCCCCGACCGGACGCCCTCCGCGCGCCGGTTCCTCGGCGGGGAAGGCCGCTTGTATCTCGTGGGCTCGCGCCGCAACTCGCCGCGCCACCGGGTGATCGACAACCTCCTCGGTGGCCCCGGATTCAGCGTCACCGTGCGTCGGACCCCTCGACTTGTCGAGCAGATGGCCGAATGGCCGCGGCCGCTATCGCCTTCGGCTTTGTGTTCATCCACCCCTTCGAGGACGGCAATGGTCGCATCCACCTCCTCTTGATCCACTCCGTCCTGGCGAGGAAAGGCTTCGGCCCCCGCGGCGTTCTGCTGCCGGTGTCCGCCTCGATCGTCCGTGACCGGCGCCTATACGACGAGGCCCTGGAGACCTTCTCCGCTCCACTCTTCGACTGCATCGACCACCACCTCGACGCCGACCAGCAGTTGGTGGTGGAGGGTGAAACCGCCGACCTCTATCGGTACTTCGACGCCACCTCGCTCGCCGAGTACCTGTACGACCGCGTCGCGGACTCGGTGCGGAAGGATCTCCGGGAGGAACTCGGGTTCGTGGCGGTCTTCGACCGGGCACTCGCGGGCGTCCTCGACGTGGTCGACATGCCCGATCGGCGGGCCTCGCTGCTCGTACGACTATGCCTCCAGAACGGTGGGAGGCTGTCGCGCAGGAAGCAGGACGATTTCTCCGAGCTCTCCGACGCCGAAATCGAACGCATGGAGGCGGCGGTCCAGAGGGCGATGCGCGAGGCACCAGCCGGGCTTCCTTCGCCCGGAGCGGTCGCGGACGGCTCCTGAGACCGGTCGCGCGTCGCCGCGCGGTGCCGGCGACCGCACGACGCAAGACGGCCCCGCGCCCAGGAATGGGCCGGGGCCGTCCGCGTCTCGAGCGCCGGGAGCGCCGCCTACTCGATCACCACCGTCACATCGGCGCGCCGGTTCTGCGCGCGGCCCGCGGCGGTGCCGTTGTCGGCAATCGGGAACTGCGGGCCGTACCAGTCGACCCGCCAGGGCGCGGGCATCCCGCGGGACTGCAGGTACTCGCTGACCGCCTCGGCGCGGACCCGGGAGCGGCGGCGGTTCGGGACCAGCTCGCCCCGGTTGTCCGAGTGGCCCTCGACGCGCCAGACGATCTCGTTGACCCGGTTGCCGAGGCCCTCGACCATCGCGTCGAGTTCGCGGCGCGCCTCGGGCGAAAGCCGGTCGTCGTTCCCGAAGCTGACCTCGACCTGCTCCTTCTGCACCGCGGCGTGGAACGAGGGCTGCGACTTCGAGGTCTCGCGCCGCGCGGGCCGATACTCCGTCGCCTCGGTCACCTCGCGACGGGGAGCGGGCTCCTCGTAGGCGGGCTCCTCGTTGGCCGGCGTCGGCTCGGCGGCCGGCGCGGGCCGGTTGTCGATCCCCGCCTCCGCCAGGGTCCGCTCCGCGAACTCCCGGTCGGCCTCCGGCTCCGGGATCCTCCGGCCGCTCTCCTCCCCCAGGGCCCAGCCGATCCCGGCGATCACCCGGTACTCCGGGACACCGTACGAGTCGATCAGCCCCACCCCGCCGCCGACGGTGCCGTGGAAGCCCTTGCCCAGCGCCGCGCGGACACCGCCCAGCGCCTCGACTGCGAGGTTTCCGTCCGCGTCCCCCGGCTCGTCGACCGCGGTCCGGGTGAGGAGCTCCGCGATCACCGACACGCTCCCGAGGTTCACCACCCCGCCCAGCGAGGCGAAGACCTCGTCCCCGCCCTCGAGCGGCACGTAGTCGTCGTCGTCCCAGCGGAGCGTGGCGCCCAGGTCGAGGCCGAGGGTGACCGCGTCGCCGATCGGCCGGGTCAGCGCCAGGGCCGGCGAGAAGGTGGCGCCGCGCTCGCCGATGAAGGAGCCGCCGCCCGTGGTCGGGAGCGAGCCGCCGGCGACGAGCGCCATCGCGAAGCCGCCCTCGGTGCGGAAGAGCCGGGCGCGGAGCGCCAGCTCCGGGTCGCCGACGCCGAACGAGTCGAGCGACGCCCCCTGCCCCGGGAGGATCCCCTCGGTGTCGCCCTGCTGCAGGACCACCAGCGGCATCCGGGCCCCGAACTCGAGCCAGTCGACGATCCGGAAGCCGCCCACCACGTCGAAAGTGAGCCGGTCGGTGATCACGTCCCGGATCGCCTCGTTGGAGCTGTCCCAGGTCACCACCGGGTTGACCTCGTAGTTGGCGAGGAGCCCGACGTGGAGCCGCTTCGGGACCGCGCCGGCGGTGCCGTGAACGGCGAACCCGTCGCCGAAGGGCGAGAGCCGGAGCCGTTCCAGCGCGGCACGGGCAGCGGGCAGTTCCGCCGCCGCGGCGGTCCGAGCGGGGACAACGAGGAGACCAGCAAGGAGGATGGACGCGGTCAGGACCGAGTTGCGTGTTCCGTATGGGTGCATTCAGACCTCTCCAGGGACATGTGGCCGTGTGTTACGGCCACCCCCTGCGGGGCGCCACCCTGCGGGCATCACTTGTTCACTGCCGGACACTCCATCCTTCCCCCCAACCGCCGGCCTCAGTGCCGAACGGAAACGATCGACCACCGCCAGACCGCTCGCTCGCTCCACGCCCACATGCTCGACCGATGGCCGCTTGAACGCTATACCCTCTCTTCTCCATTCGGGAAGACGATGTGAAAGTCGGTATCCGAAAGTTCTCGTTGAAGAAACGCATCGCCGCGCGGACGTCGCCGAAGCGGTTTCTTCGACACAACCTGGGCTTGAAGGCCCCCCGCGGATGGGGTTGGGTCACCAACCCGCGCCGAGCGGTCTACAACCGCATCTACACGCGGACCACCGTACCGATCGATAAGGTCGCGGGAGTCGCCGCGGTTCTCGTGGCGGCCATTGCGCTCCGGCTCGGTTGCGGATGACCGAGTTCCCATGCACCGTCGCGCGTTGCTCCCTGCACGTTTTCCCTCTCGCTTTCAAGGATGAGGATCATATGTCCGACCAGCTCCCCTTCGGCGATATCACCTTCGCGGAAAACCCCGACCCGCGCTGCCCTTGTGTCCTGCTCCTCGACACATCCGGCTCGATGTACCAGAACGACGCCATCGGTGAACTGAACGCGGGGCTCCAGCAGTACAAGGAGGAGCTGGCGAGCGATCCGCTTGCCGCGAAGCGGGTCGAGGTGGCGGTGGTCACCTTCGGCGGCCAAGTCCGTACGGTGACCGACTTCGTCACCGCCAACGGGTTCGAGCCGCCCCGGCTGGAGGCCGACGGCCCGACACCGATGGGAGCAGCAATCCTCCACGGCATCGAGCTCCTTCGCAGCCGCAAGGCGACCTACCGGGCTAACGGCATCCTCCACTATCGGCCCTGGCTGTTTCTGATCACCGATGGTGAGCCCACCGACGACTGGACAGCGGCCGCAGCGGCGCTGCGGGAGGGCGATGCATCCAAGAGTTTCCTGTTCTTCGCCGTCGGCGTGGCCGGCGCGAACATGGGCGTCTTGAGCCAGATCAGCCCACCGGGGCGGGAGCCGCTGCGGCTCAAGGGCCTCCAGTTCCGCGACCTGTTCAGGTGGCTCTCGAATTCGCAGCGGGCCGTCTCCCGGTCGCAGACCAGCGACGCCGTGTCGCTCGGGAATCCCACCGCCGGCCCCAACGGCTGGGCAACGACCGCGTAACCTCAGCCGCCGATGTGGAACGTCATCGAGCGGTCGGTCCGGGGCACGGCGCATGAACGCGACGGTAGCCCTTGTCAGGACTCGTCCTACACCCTGCGTACCATCGCCGACGGCGAATGGTTCTTGATCGCCGCCTGCGCCGATGGCGCAGGTAGCGCCCAGCTCAGCGAACTCGGATCGACCCTGGCGTGTCAGGAAGCCGTTCGGCTGGCCGAAGCGGCGCTCCAGGCGGGCCACCGGCCGGAAACCATGGAGGCCGCGATGGTTTCGGGCTGGCTCGGTGAAATTCGCCGAGCGATTGCCTCCCGCGCGGGCGAGCTCGGGGTTGCATCCCGAGACCTGGCCTGCACCCTGCTCCTCGCCATCGTTGGGGAGCAGGGCGCGGCCTACGCCCAAGTGGGCGACGGCGCGGTCGTGGTACAGGGGATCTCCGGGCTCGAAACCGTCTTCTGGCCGGAGACCACGGAGTACCTGAACCTAACGCAATTCATCACCGACCCGAGTTCACCGCTCCAGTTCACCACCGGTCCGGCCCCCGACCGCCTCGCGCTTCTGACCGACGGACTGCAGCTCCTCGCTCTCGATTACGCGCGTCGCGTTCCCCACGAGGGCCTGTTCCAACCGCTTTTCGCCTCGCTCGAAAGCAGCTCCGAACCGGAGTCGCTTTACGCCCCTCTCGGCCGGTTCCTCGATTCCCCGGCGGTGAACGCTCGCACCGACGACGACAAGACCCTGGTTCTCGCGACGAGACACAGCCATGCCTCCGCTGCTGCTTGACGGTCGCGGAAACGCAATCAGCCTAGGCGCCGAACTCGGCCGCGGCGGGGAAGGCTATGTGTGCGAGGTGCTGGGCCGGCCGAACCTGGTGGCCAAGATCTACCACCAGGCGGTCGGGCCCGGGCGGGCCGAGAAACTGCGGGCCATGGCGGAAACGGCCACCCGCTACCCCGCCCTCCTCAAGGTGGCAGCCTGGCCCACGGAAGTGCTAGGCAGCCGGGACGGAAACAGTGTCGCCGGCTTCCTGATGCCCCGCATCAGCGGCCCGCGGGAAATCCACCTCCTGGTCAATACCGGCAACCGGCGCGTCCACTTCCCCTCTGCCAACTGGGCCTTCCTGGTCGCCGCCGCCCGCAATGTCGCCGCTGCGTTCGAGACCCTCCATGCCGCCGGCCATGTGATGGGCGATGTCAACGAGCGCAACGTCTTCGTCTCCCCGGCCGACGCGACGGTCAGGCTCGTCGACTGCGACTCTTTCCAAATCAAGTCCGGGACCCGGCTCCTCCGGTGCGAGGTTGGCACGCCGTTGTTCACGCCGCCCGAGCTTCAGGGCGTTGCCTTCGCCAACACCGACCGCACCCCCGACCACGACCGCTTCGGCATGGCGGTGCTCCTCTTCCAACTCCTCTTCTTGGGCTGGCACCCCTTCCTCGGTCTGTATACCGGTAGCGGCGAGATGGATCCGGAGCGAGCCATCCGCGAGTCACGGTTCGCCTATGGCCCCGGGGCTGCGGGCCGGCAGATGAAGCCGCCACCGCTCGCGCTCCCGTTCGAATTCCTCCCCTGCGACCTCCGGAGGCTCTTCGAGGAAGCGTTCTCGAGCAGTGCTTCTCGCGCGGGCCGACCCTCCGCCGCCAGTTGGAGGGAGCGTCTCGAACTCCTTCTCCGCACACTGCACACCTGCGACGCCGATCCGGCGCACCGCTTCCCGGCGAACCATGGCACGTGCCCGTGGTGCGCCTTCGAAAGCCGCGGCGGTCCGGTGTATTTCCTGGTGACCGGACCGGGCAACGATACGTTCGTGTGCTCTGCCGAGGAGGTCGCGGCGATCCTTGCGGCCTTCCAGCATCTACCGGCATTCGACGATACCCCGCCCGGACCGGCGCCCTGGGAGTCACCACCGGAGGTCCCCGCGGCCGCTCCTCTGCCCCGGGGCGTGCGGATAGCCGAAGTGCTTCTCGCCCTCGGCTGCGTGGCGATTGCCGCCGCCGTGTGGACGGGGTTGGCGATCCCCGGGGTGTCGGGGCTCACCCTCGGGATCGGCGGGCTCCTCACCGTCGGCTTCTCACTACCTTTGTGGCTAGTTGGCCGTCGGGAACCGGTTCGCCTGCGAACCGAGGCGCGCCACCAGGCTGATGGCGCGGCAAGCGCAGCCGATGCCGAGACGAAGGAGTGGGCCGAGGCGGTAGCTTCCCTCACGGCGCGGCATCGAGACGCGGGATCGGAGGTCGAGGCGCTCCGGAGAGCCCTCGTCGGACTCCAGGGCGAGTTCGAGGCCGAGCGCGCCAAGATGTTCCGGAATCGAGAGTCCTTACAGGAGCGGGCGTTCCTCGAGCAGTACTTGGTGGCAGACGGAGGGATAGCCGGGATCGGCCCCGCGCGCGCCGCCACCTTGAAGTACCACGGTATCGAAACAGCCTACGATGTCCTTCACAAGAACCCGCAGCACGTACGGGGCTTCGGTCCGGCCCTTGCGGGCGCCCTCAAGGGCTGGGCTCGATCCTGCAAGGCCCGGTTCCGCTATGACCCGAAGCAGGATGCCACGGGGCCGGTGTTGAGGGCCCTGGTCAGTCGCTTCCGGCACCGGAAGGCCCAGTTGACATCACGGCTGAAGCAAGTCGTCAGCGCCTACGTCGCGGAACATGCGGCCTCCGCCAGCCGCCTCGCCCGGCTGCGCAACCAGGCCGAGTTCAAGCGCCGAGAACGGGCGTGGGCGGAAGCCGTCTTCGTGTCCGCCCAGGCGGGGACTCGTGGCCGGTTCCAGCCCGTGTTTTGGGTCGTGGTAGCAGCAGCCTTTGTGTTCGGTCTGGTGGGTCACTTCGTTTCCTAGAGGTCTGCCCGGCATCGAGGCAATCCGGATGCCCGGCACCTGTGCCTACTCGCCCCGGCTATCCGTGGCCTCCTCGCTGGATCGCGTCCCTGTGATTCCGGATTGAGGGCTCGGAGCTGCAACTCCGGGCCCTCGTCTCTTTCGGCCTGCGTGGCGTGCAGCTACGCCCGGACCGAAGCCTCGGCCAGTGTCCGACCGTTCGCGCCGATCTCCGGCCGCTCGTCCGGATTTCGGCGCTTCCGGACGATCACCGACAAAGGAGGCGCCCAGGTCGAAGCCGAGGCTGACCGCGCCGCCGATCGGCCGGGCCCGCGCCAACGCCGCTACGCCGTCTCCCACGCGGCGAGATGGTCCCTCACCCTGGGGAGGAGGTCGCGGAAACGGGCGTAGGGGAGGATCTCCCGGAAGTGCAGTTGCCCGACCACGATGGCGGGGTGCCGGGCGATCCGGGCCGAGAATCCCAGGATCGCCGCCTTCGTCGGTGGGCCCGCCGAGAGGAAGCGCCTCATCTCGCGCTCGGGGACGAGCCAGTCCCGGGCAAGTCGATTGGCGACGCGCTCGTCGTCCGTCTCCGCCGTTCCGGTCCCGAGGGCGTCGACGTGGATTCCCTCGTGGCCCTCCACCACGTGCGCCAGCTCGTGCATCAACGTGAACCAGAAGTGGTCGAGCCGGTCGTAGCGGAGGCCGATCCCGATGATCGGTCGCTCGCCCACGAAGGCCGCACCGTCGACCAGACTCCGCGGCAGCGGCCTCACCACGGCGATCCCCACGCCCAGGTCCAGGAGCCGCTCGAGTGCCCTCGGCGCCTGCTCCGGTTCCCGGGCCAACTCGAGCACGAACGGGATCTCCTGCCGGAGCCGTGCGCGCTCGAACCGGCGCCCGCGCTTGAACCTGGCCACGGCCTCGACCCGCTTGGCCCAGGCCCGCTGGGCGGCAGCCTCCGGGGCCCGGGCGCGCGACGACCGAAAGCTCGCGACGAGCCGGGGCTCCTCCTCCAGGCTGCGGATCCCCAGGAAGCCGCATACCTCCTCCTCGAGTTGCTCGAGCGTGTCTCCGTCCCGGATCCAGTTGCGCTTGAGCAGTTCGAGGACCGGCGCGATCGAGTAGAGCCGGGATTTCCTCCGGATCGCTCCGCCTCCTCGATCGCCGCCTCCTGCTCCCGAACCTTGCGCAGCTGGTACCTGGCGTCGAGGTCGAGCCAGAGCTCGGCGGAAGTGCCGAAGGCCTCACCGAGCTGAAGCGCGGTCTCAGGGGTAATCCGCTTCGAGCCGCCGACGAT
>JAEZJH010000501.1 GCA_023436385.1 Pseudomonadota bacterium | reverse complement strand
CGTCTTCTCTCATCGTCCCCCCGCGCGACGGGGCCGGCGCGAGCGCCGACCCCGTCCCCCGCGTTCCCGGCGGTCAGAGCTCCCCGCGAGCCGCGGCCTCCGCGCCGCCGCCGGCCGAGCCGGACTCGCTGGCCGAGTCGGAACCGCCGGCCGACTCGGAATCAACGGCCGCGTCGGGACCGCCGACCCGCAGGATCCCCCAGGCGCCGCCGAGGTTGCCGAAGCCCGCCTGGTCGCGGAACAGGTAGTCACCCGGGATCGCGTTGGCACCGCCCGCCGAGGGCAACACCACCTCGAAGTGCGAGTAGGGGTGCCAGCCATCCTGTCCGCCCAGGTAGAAGCCCTGGGGGTTCTCGCCGAGGGCCTGGGAGGCGACCTCGTAGGGTCCGCAGCGCCGCGGGAGACCGTGGTCCGACGACTCCGGACAGATGTACGGGTCCCGCTGCCAGACGTGTCCGTGGAGGTGGAACACGGAGCCGCGGAAGGCGCCGTGGGGCCCGAGGAGGTGCAGCCGGGCCGGGTGTCCGGCGGCGGTGGTGAACACCGGGGTCTCCGGGTCGCCGCCCACCCGTGTATTCGAATACACCTCGTGGGCGTTGGGGAGCGCTCCCAGGCCGCCGGGGACGTTTCCCAGCGGGACGTTGGGCGCCAGGCCGAACCGGAACCACATCGGCTCGGTCCGGTAGTTCACGGCGATCTGGCCGGCGTCCTGGGAGTCGGCGGCGATCACGTGGCGTTGCGCGGGCGGATGCCCGTCCACCTCGTTGGGATCCTCGCCGGCCTGGTTCTCGCCCTGGACGTTCTCCACCGCCGTGCCGTCCGCGTACCGGAGGGCGATCTGTTTCTGCAGCACCACCGCGAAGTCCCGGGTGTAGTGGTTCACCGTGGCCGCGGTCCGCCGCTCCGGATCCTCGGTCCAGGTCGAGCCGTCCGGGAGCACCGCCCCGGCGCCGACCAGGCCCTTCTGGCCCTGCTTCACCTTGTCGGCGGGGATCAGGTTGAAGCCGCCGAACTCCACCGGTGTCGCCACGAGCCGCATCCGATCCGCCTTCCCGTCGGGCACCAGCCGGATGTCTCCGGCGTACCACCGAACCGTCTTCTTCCCGCCCGGCGGGACCAGCGCCTGGCCCTTGGGGTTGGTGCCCACCAGGGTCCCGTCGGCCCGGGTGATGTCGTAGGAGACCAACTGCGGATGCAAGCCGACGTGGCTCGAGGGGCGGATCAGGTTGTTGTTGAAAGTGGTCACCCCCTGGGCCCCGAAGCGGTCCCGGTTCACCACGTTGATCAGGCTGGTGTAGTTGGGGAGGTCCGGCACCACCTCCGGCAGGCGGTTCCGCAGGGTCACCTCCATGCACTCGCCGGCCGCCGCCCGGAGCACCAGCGGCTCCACCGGCACGCCGGGCTTCAGCTTGCCCGACTTCTGGTCGAGATCGGCGGTGTGGACGTAGAGGATCGCCGTCGGGTCGTGGAGCGGGCCGGCCTTGCCGTTGGAGAGGGCCGTCGCCCGCCGGTTGTAGACCAGGGTGCCGCCGGCCGGGTTGACCGGGCCGCCCACGTGCGCGGTCGCCGCCTCGCCCTCCGGCACCAGCGTGACCCCCAACTCGTTCGGGAGGACGTCGTTGGCCAGGACCGCGGTGACGTCGAACACCCGTACCCGCGCGTCCCGCGGGCACGCGTCGTCGAACTCGTTGTTGTTGGCGATCTTCAGCGGCCGCATCGTATTCGGCGGCTGGTAGAGGTCCTTCTGGTTGCTGTCGTAGGCCCGGAGCAGGCCCCAGACGCCGGTCCACCAGCCGTCCTGGCTCGGATTCGCGGTGTAGGCGTAGTCCGTCTTGTTGCCGCCCCCGCGGATCGAGGGGAGCACCGGCACCGCGAAGGTGAACTGCTCCGAGATCCCGTGGGCCTGGGTGTTTCGCCAGCCGGAGTTGGGCGCAGTCCCGAACGACGAGCCGCCCTGGAGCCACTTCACCCCGTGGATCGAGGTAGTGAACTCCTCCTCCTGGCCGCCCATCTGCACCCGTACCCGCACCCGGTCGCCGACGAAGGCCCGCATCGTCGGGGTGAAGGGGTCGCCCGGCTGGATGTCACCGGTCAGCGGCGGGTAGGGGGTCTGGCCGAGCCGCGTGTTGAGCGCGGCGATCGCCCGGTCGGTGCGGGTCTGGAGCGCGAAGGCGAGGTCGCCGGCCTCTCCCTTCGCCTGGCTGCCGGGCTTGCCGTCGGGCCCGATTCGCTTCGGGTCGTAGACCCGGAGCCCCACCGGCTCGTTGCGGTAATTCAAGACAAACATCCCGGGATCCTCGGCGGCGATCGCCTCCGGGCACGGCCGGGGCACGCCGCCGGGACACAGCGGCGGGTGGACGATCAGGTCCGGTAAGATCGGGTTGGCCTGGTCCCGGATCGGCGGGGCGATGGCAAAGCGGAAGGTGTCGGGCGTCGGGCCCAGGTTCGGGGCGGGCCGGCCGTCGGGGCCGGCGCCGACGTAGACCCCGGCCTCGTAGGCGTGCTGGAAGTCACTGGCCTGGAACCAGAACTCCCGGAACGAGTCATCGATGCCGTCCCCGTCGATGTCTCCGGAGACGATGGCCGCCTGCCAGGTGGTGGGGCCGCCGTCGTCCCGGGTTCCCAACAGCTCGCCGGTCTCGTTGTGCCGCCACACGGAGCCGGCCGGCTCGGTGAGGACCGAGCCGTAGAGTCCGACCTGCTGGTGGGTCGAAGGGCCGAAGTGGTCGTGGGTGAAGATGATCCCCAGCCCCCGGTCGACGCCGTCGAGGTTGACCACCGGATCGTAGAACCAGCGCTGGAGGGTGGTCCGCGCCCCCAGCCAGGCGCCGCCGGGACCGGCCCCGAAGTACGGGTGCTCCTCGGGGTGGAGCACCGTCCGGCCGTCCAGGGTCGGCACCGGTACCGCCGCCACCTCGTTGTAGGCGTTGATCGCCTCGATCCGCTCCCGCACGGAGTCCGGGGAGATGGTGCCGTCCTCGTAGTTCCAGCCGTTGGCCGAGCCGTCGGTGGTGGTGAGGTCCCACTTCGGCAGGTGGATGTGTTGCCCGATGACGTCGGTGGGGGTCCGGATCTGGTAGTCGTCCAACTCGAAGTACGCCGGCGCCAGGTTGGTGTGCTGGTAATGGCCGCAGTCGAAGGTGTTGAAGCGGATCACGAACGGCTCGGGGGTCCGCTC
>JAEZJH010000091.1 GCA_023436385.1 Pseudomonadota bacterium | reverse complement strand
GCCTCGTCTCGAGCCCCGGCGGTCCGGTCGGCCTGGTCCACGTCCTCGCCGCGGAGCCGGGTCCCGTGGGGACGCTCCGTCTCGGCCTCCACGGCAAATTCTTCGACACCGCCGGCTTCCCGACCCGCGAGGCCGACAACCAGCAGGTCGGCGGGGTCTGGACGCTGGCCTGGACGCCCTTCCCCTACCTCGATCTCTACGGCGCCTACTCGATCTCCTCGAACCGGAACGACCGCGGGAGCCCGCCGCTGGTCCAGTCCCAGGGCGACACCTGGTTCGGCGCCAAGGCCGGCTACCTCGCCGCGAATGGCCTCTGGCTCGGCGCCGATCTCCGGATGGCGATCTACCCGGCGATCGGCGACCAGCGGCCGAGCGCCGTGGGGTTCCAGCCGACGGGCCTGCTCACCTGGGACATCCACTCCGTCGCGCCGTCGGTGCCGCTGCGCCTGCACCTCAACGTCGGCGGCCGCTTCGACGGCACCCGGAACCTCGCCGACGACGCCCTCACCGCCGCCGAGGCGTATGCCCTCAACATCAACGAGTACAACCGCCTGGCGTTGGGCGCCGGCCTCGAGGCTCCCCTCCCCTTCGTGACCCCGTTCGTCGAGTTCGGCACGGAGCTGCCGCTGGGCGCGCCCGGCGAGCTGCGGCAGACCGACGGCGAGCTGGTGACGCCCTCGTCGGCGGCGCCGCGCCGCCTCACCCTCGGTGGCCGGGTCACCGCGTTGAGCGACATCTCGATCCTGGCCGCCGCCGACATCGGCCTGCAGCGCCACGTGGTCGAGGGGATCCCCGCCACCCCGCCCTGGGAGCTCTGGTTTGGCCTCGGCTACACCCTCGATCCCAACCCGGAGGAACGGGTCCGGGTGGTCGAGCGGGTGATCGGCGCGCCGGTGGCCCCGGCGGTGATCGCCGTCACCGGCAAGGTCGCCGGCCTGGTCCTCGACGCCGCCACCCGCGAGCCGATCCCCGGGGCGGTGGTGGCCCTCGCGGCCGTTTCCAGCCCCGGCCTCCCGCCGGTGGCCACCGACGCCGCCGGCGGCCGCTTCGTGAGCCACGAGCTGCCCCCGGGCCCGGTGGAGCTCACCGTCACCAAGGACGGCTACGCCGCCGCGTCGTCGTCGGTGGTGGTCGAGGCGGGCCGGGAGACTCCGGCGGAGATCCTGCTCACCCGCGAGGCGGCCCGGCCGGCCTCCCTCCTGGTCCGGGTCCGCGGGCCCCGGGGTCCGATCGACGCGGAGGTGGCGGTCGACGGCCCGCAGTCGGCGCGGATCGCCCTGGCGAACGGCGAGGGCCAGGCGGAGCTTCCCGCCGGCCGGTACCGGATCCGGGCGAGCGCCCGCGGGTTCCTCTCCCGCGAGGCGACGGCCGAGGTGACCGACGGCGCGCCCACCACGGTGCAGTTCGAGCTGGCCCCGAAGCCGAAGACCACCGGCCTCGTCTTCAGCGGCAAGAAGATCCTGCCGAAGCGGACGATCCGCTTCCGTGGCGACAGCGCGGAGATCCTCCCCTCCTCCTTCCCGTACCTGGACGAGGTGGCGGCGGCGATGATCGACAACGGCTACCGGCGGCTCCGCGTCGACGCCCACGTCTCGACCGCGTTCGGCGATCGGGCGGGGCCGGTGACGCAGGAGCGCGCGCGGGCCGTGAAGGCCTACCTGGTCGACAAGGCCGGCCTCGATCCCGACAAGCTGGTGCTCAAGGCCTGGGGCGACTCGGCGCCGATCGCGCCCAACCTCACCGAGCCCGGCCGGCGGATGAACACGCGGGTCACCTTCACGATCCTCGATCGGTAGCCGGCGGCGGGGAGCTCCCCGCCCGCCGCGCCGGCCCGGCTCGCGAGGCCTGTCGAAACATGCGGCCCGGCTCATGGCCGGGCCGCTTCCCGACTCGCGCTTCGCGCGAAGGGCCTTGTCGCTGTTGCTCCGCCCTTCGGGCTTCGCGCCGAGCCGTGTGGTTCCTTGCGGCCGCTACGGCTTCCGGGCGAGGAGCAGCGCCTCGAGGTTCCCGGCCGGTCCCTCGATCGGCGAGTCGACCTCGCCGGCGACGGTGAGGCCCAGCTCCTCGCAGGTGGCCCGGACCCCGTCGATGGTGCGGCGTCGCACCTCCGGATCGCGGACCACCCCGCCCTTGCCGACGTCGTCCGGGCCGGCCTCGAACTGCGGCTTCACCAGCATCACCAGGGCGCCGCCGGCGCGGACCAGGCCGGCGGCGGCGGGCAGCACCAGCCGCAGCGAGATGAACGAGAGATCCATCACCGCCAGGTCGAACGGCTCCCGCTCCTCGAGATCGGCCAGGGTCACCGAGCGGGCGTTCACCCGCTCGAAGGAGCGGACCCGGGGATCGTTCCGGAGCTTCTCGTGGAGCTGCCCGCGCCCCACGTCGACCGCGGTGACGCTGGCGGCTCCGCGCTGGAGCAGGAGGTCGGTGAAGCCGCCGGTGGAGGCGCCCAGGTCGACACAGCGTTGGCCCCGCGGATCGAGGGCGAACGCGTCGAGAGCCCGCTCCAGCTTGAGCCCGCCGCGGGAGACATAGGGCAGCGCCTCGCCCTTGAGGCGGATCGGGCGCTCCGGGTCGACCAACTGCCCGGCCTTCTCGATCCGCTCCTCGCCCACCAGCACCACGCCGGCCATCACCAGCGCCTGGGCGCGGCTCCGGGTCTCGGCCAGCCCCCGCTCGACGAGGAGCTTGTCGATCCGTTCGCGGCGAGCCGCCATCGGTCTACCCCTGCGCGCCGGCCAACTGGGCCGCCGGCGCCTCCGGGGTCTCGCCGGCACCGGCGCACAGCTCGCGCATCGCCCGGGCGATCCCGGCGGCGTCGAGGCCGAAGGCGGCCCGCTGGGCGTCGGCGTTGCCGTGCGCGACGAACTGGTCCGGGAGGCCGAGCCGGCGGATCGGCAGGGCGAGGTTGCGGGCGGCGAGGAGCTCGAGGACCCCGCTCCCGAAGCCGCCCGGCAGGCAGCCCTCCTCCACCGTCACCACCCGGCCCGCCTGCTCCGCCAGCTCGACGATCAGCGTCTCGTCGAGGGGCTTGGCGAAGCGCGCGTCCACCACCACCGCCCGGATCCCCTCGGCGGCGAGGGCCTTGGCCGCGTCGACCGCCGGATGGACGGTGGTGCCGTAGGCGAAGACCACCGCGTCGGGCTTGGGCCCGCCGGCGTGGACGATCCGGCCCTTGCCGATCGGGAGCGGCCGGCCCGGTTCCACCGGCACGCCCACCGCCGTCCCCCGCGGGTAGCGGAAGGCCGCCGGCCCGTCGAGGGCCAGCGCGGTGGCCAGCATGTGCCGGAGTTCCTGCTCATCGGACGGGGCCATCACCACCAGGTTCGGCACGCAGCGGAGGTAGGCGATGTCGAAGGCGCCCTGGTGCGTCTTGCCGTCGGCGCCCACCAGGCCGCCGCGGTCGAGGGCGAAGGTGACCGGCAGCTTCTGGATGGCGACGTCGTGGACGATCTGGTCGAAGGAGCGCTGCAGGAAGGTGGAGTAGATCGCCACCACCGGACGCAGCCCCTCGCAGGCGAGGCCGGCGGCGAAGGTGACCGCGTGCTGCTCGGCGATGCCGACGTCGTAGACGCGGTCGGGGAACCGCTCCTTGGTGCGGACCAGCCCGGTGCCCTCGAGCATCGCCGCGGTGATCGCCACCACGTCGGTGTCCCGGGCCATGTGTTCGCCCACCGCGTCGGCGAAGACCTCCGTGTAGCTCGGCGCCGCGGGCGGCGGGCGGAGGGGCTTGCCGGTGGCGATGTCGAAGCCGGTGAGGCCGTGGCCCCGGGTGCGGAGGTCCTGCTCGGCGGGGCCGTAGCCCTTGCCCTTGGTGGTGATCGCGTGGACCAGCACCGGCCCGTCGAGTGCCGCCACCCGGTTCAGCACCTCGACCAGCGCCGCCACGTCGTGGCCGTCCACCGGCCCCACGTACTGGAAGCCCAGCCCCTCGAAGAGGATCCCGGGGGTGAGCAGGGCCTTCGAGGTCTCGATCACCCGGCGGATGCCCTCGATGGCGTGCTCGCCGTGGGGCAGCGTGTGGAGCACGTCCTTCACGTGCCGCCGCCAGCGGTTGTAGGTGTTCCCGGTGAGCTTCTTCGAGAGCCAGCGGGAGAGCGCGCCGACGTTGGGGCTGATCGACATCGCGTTGTCGTTCAGCACCACGATCAGATCGCGGTCGAGGTAGCCGGCCTGGTTCAGGCCCTCGAAGGCGACCCCGCCGGTCATGCTCCCGTCGCCGCAGACCGCCACCACCTTGCCGGTCCCGCCCTTCAGCCGCCGGGCCTCGATCATCCCCAGGGCGGCGGAGATCGAGGTGGAGGCGTGGCCGACGCCGAACGCGTCGTGCACCGACTCCGCGCGCTCGGGGAAGCCGGCGAGGCCGCCCTCCTTGCGCAGGGTGTGGAACCGGTCGCGGCGGCCGGTGAGGAGCTTGTGGGCGTAGGCCTGGTGGCCGACGTCGAAGACGATCCGATCCTTCGGGCTGTCGAAGACGTGGTGGAGCGCGACGCAAAGCTCCACCGCGCCCAGCGAGGCGCCCAGATGGGCGCCCGATCCCTCGGCGCAGACGCCGATGATCTCCCGTCGCAGCTCGGCGCAGAGCGCCGGCAGGTCCGCCACCGGGAGCCGCTTCACGTCGGCGGGCGAGTCGATCTTCTCCAAGAGGGCCATGATTCTCCGGTCCTAGCTCAACCGCTCGATCGAATACCGCGCGAGGGCGCGAAGGGGCTCGGCCGCCGGGCCGAGGGACGCCAGGGCGGCGATGGCCCGATCGCAGGCGGCCTCCGCCCGCTCCCGGGAACCATCGAGGCCGACCAGCGCCGGATAGGTGGGCTTCGACTTCTCCGCGTCGCCGCGCAGGCTCTTGCCCATCTTCTCCGGATCCCCGACCACGTCGAGGATGTCGTCGGCGATCTGGAACGCGAGGCCCAGGGCCTCGCCGTAGGCCCGGAGCGCCGGGGCGCGGTCGAGGGCGCCGCCGGCCACCGCCCCGCCTTCGGTGGCGCAGGCGATCAGCGCGCCGGTCTTCCGCCGGTGGACGTCCTCGAGCGCCGGGAGATCGGCCGGCGGCGGCGCGCCGAACCGGCCCTCGAGGGCGAGGTCCCGTTCCTGGCCGCCGACGATCCCCGGCGCGCCGCCCGC
>JAEZJH010000086.1 GCA_023436385.1 Pseudomonadota bacterium | reverse complement strand
GCCTCCGCCTTGGCCACCGCCTCCGCCCGGGTCCGGAGGTCGGGCGAGAGCGTCCCCAAAGTCCCCCGGTACCCGTGGCGCCGGTCGTAGTCCCGGAGCGCCTCCCGGAGGGCACGATCGGATGTGGTCTGGAGCCGCGGGTCCATCGCGACCTTCACCCGCAGGCCGCCGGTGAGCAGCCGCTCCTCGCCATGGCGTTCGACCAGGGTCCGCCGCACCTCCTCGGCGTACCAGGCCCCCGGGGGCGCCGGTGGCCGGGCGGCCACCGCGATCGGCCGCGCCACCTCCCGGTCGTGCTGCGCCCGGGTGATCCAGCCGTTGGCGAGCATCTGCTTGAGCACGTAGGTCTGCCGGGTCTTCGCCGCCTCGGGATGGTTCAGGGGCGAGAGCCGCGCCGGCGACTGGATCACCCCGGCCAGCACCGCCGCCTCGCCCAGGGTGATCTCCTTCACGCCCTTGCCGAAGAAGAACCGGGCGGCCTCCTCGACGCCGTAGCGCCGGTGGCCGAAATAAATCTGATTCAAATACAGGTGGAGGATCTCGTCCTTGGTGAGGTTTCGCTCCAGCCGCCGGGCGAGGATCATCTCCCGGAGCTTTCGCCGGAAGGTGCGCTCCGGGGTGAGGAGAAACGTCTTCACCACCTGCTGGGTGATCGTCGAGCCGCCCTGCCGCACCTCGCCGGAGATCGCGAGCTTGAACGCCGCCCGGGCGATCCCGGTGTAGTCGAGCCCCTCGTGTTTGTAGAACTCGGCGTCCTCGGCGGCGAGGATCGCCTTCCGGAGGACGTCGGGGATCTCCTCCGGCGGCACCACCGTCCGCCGCTCCTCGTAGAACTCCGCGACCAGCGAGTCGTCGGCGGCGAAGACCTTGGTCGCCTCCTTGGGCCGGTAGTCGAGCAGCCGATCGAACCGGGGGAGGTCGTGGGAGAGGTGCAGCCAGGTCCCGCCGGCGGCGCCGGCGAGGACCACCGCGAGGAGCGCGGTGGCGAGGAGGAGGCGGCGGCGGAAGGGGCTGGGGAGGGGAGTCATGGTGCGTTCGTCCGGCATGGTAGCCCGCGGGGCCCGGGTTCTTCACGAGCGGCGGCGCCGACCCGGTGCCAGCGTCGTGCCAGCGCCCGAACCGGGGCCATCCGGCGGTTTCGCCACCTTCCGGCCGCCCCGGCCGCGGCCCCGGGGCCGCACTCGCGTCCTGCGGGCCGCGCCCTACGCCTCCCCGCCGCCTCCGCCGCCCCGGCGGATCCCCAGGGCCTTCAGCCGCTTGTAGAAGTGGCCCCGGTCCATCGACAGCGCCCGGGCCGCCTCCGTGGGGCTGTCGTCGTGGGCGGCCAGGGCGCCCAGGAGGATCTCCCGCTCGGCCTCGTCGGTGAGGGCGGCGAAGGACGCCCCCTCCCGGAACCGGGGAGCGGCCTTCGGCCTTCCTCCCGGGAGCACCGAGGCGGCATCGGCGGCGGTGAGCACCGGTCCGTCGGCGAGGATGGCCAGGCGCTCGACCAGGTTGCCGAGTTCCCGGACGTTCCCCGGGAAGTGGTAGGCGGCCAGGGTGGCGATCGCCTCGGGGGAGGCCTGCATCGGCTTCCGTCCGTTTCGCTCGCAGGCCGCCGCGAGGAAGGTGCGGACGAGCGGCCCCACGTCCTCCCGCCGCTCCCGGAGCGGCGGCGCGTGGATCGGCACCACCGCTAGCCGGTAGTAGAGGTCCTCGCGGAACCTCCCGGCGGCGATCTCCGCTGGGAGGTCCTTGTTGGTGGCGGCGATCACCCGGACGTCGACCCGCACCGTCTCCACGCCCCCGACCCGCTCGAACTCGCCCTCCTGCAGGACCCGGAGCAGCTTGGCCTGCATCGGGGTGGGCATGTCGCCCACCTCGTCGAGGAAGAGGGTGCCGCCGTCGGCCCGTTCGAAGCGGCCCTTCCGCGCCGCATGGGCTCCGGTGAAGGCGCCCCGTTCGTGGCCGAACAGTTCGCTCTCGATCAGCTCCGCCGGGACCGCGGCGCAATTCAGCTTGACGAAGGGCCCTGCCGCCCGCCGGCCGTGGGCGTGGCGCGCCCGGGCGCTCAGCTCCTTGCCGGTGCCGTTCTCGCCGGTGATCAGGACCCGCCCCTCCGACGGCGCGGCCCGGCGGATCAGCTCGTAGAGCCGCTGCATCGCCGGGCCTTCCCCGATCATGTCGAAGCGGCCCCGGTCGGCCCGGAGCGTGGCCAGCTCATCCTCGAGGGCCCGCTGCTTCAGCGCGCCCTCCACCGCCAGGAGCAGGCGCTCCTTCGCCACCGGCTTTTCGAGGAAGTCGAGGGCCCCCTGCCGTACGGCCCGGACGGCGATATCGATGGTGCCGTGGCCCGACATCATCACCACCGGGAGGTCGGGGCGCGCGGCCCGGCACCGCTCGAGGACCTCGAGGCCGTCCTGGTCGCCCAGCTTGACGTCGAGGAGGACCAGATCCACGGGACGATCCAGGGCCCGCTCGACCGCCTCCCGGCCGGTGGCGGCGGTCTCGGCGCGGTACCCGGCCAGCCGGAGCGCCTGGGAGTAGGTGAGCAGGATGTTCGGTTCGTCGTCGACGATCAGGACCGTAACCGCCACGGGACCTCCTCGTCCCACTCTACACGATTGACCGAAACCGTTTGACTTGCCATGGCGGGCTGGCTAGAACCCGGGCCAATTCCTCTCGGAGGATCGGAAAACCATGAATTCTCGCGTGCTTCTCCTTGGATTCGGCCTCTCGGCGCTGCTCGCGCTGACCGCGTGCCCGCCGTCCTACCCCAACTGCAACGACGACGAGGACTGCAACACCGACGGTCACACCGGCGTGTGTGTCGAGGGTCTCTGCCAGGAGTGCGGCACCGACGCCGACTGCAAGCCGGGCTTCCGTTGCGAGCGCACCGGGCCGGGTCAGGCCACTTGCGTCCCCGCCGGCTGCCAGTCCAACGCCGAATGCCCCGGCGGCCGGATCTGCCAGCAGGGCGAGTGCCTCGCCTGCCAGTCGGATAACCAGTGCGGTCCCAACTCCCGCTGCCGCGCCGGTGGATGCGTGCCGTTCGAGTGCTCCACCGACGAGGACTGCGGCGGGAACCGCATCTGCGTCGAGAACCTCTGCGAGGAGCGGCCCCGTCCGCCGGAGTGCAAGACCGGCCCGGTGCAGTTCGGCTTCAATGAGGCCTCGCTCACCTCCGACTCCCGCGCCAACCTCGAGGCGCTCGCCGACTGCATCCGCAAGACGCAGCCCGACGCCCAGATCACCATCGAGGGCCACGCCGACGAGCGCGGCACCGAGGAGTACAACCTCGCCCTCGGCGAGCGCCGCGCCAACGCGGTGAAGAAGTACCTGGCGAACCTCGGCCTCTCGGCCGACCGGCTCCGCACCGTCTCCTACGGCGAGGAGCGGCCGCTGAACCCGTCCTCCAACGAGAGCGCCTGGGCCGCGAACCGCCGCGCCGAGTTCGTCATTACCAACCCGTAGCGTAGGTGACGGGAGAGGATCGTGCGGAACCTCCGCCTCCTCCTTGCGGC
>JAEZJH010000066.1 GCA_023436385.1 Pseudomonadota bacterium | reverse complement strand
GACGACCAGGCGGTGGGAACACACGGCGAAGGTGGAGCTGGTACCCGCCAAAACTGCAGTCATGTAGCCAAACCTGCGCAGGCGACAACTATCTTGACACTCACCGCACGCTCCCCGCCCAGGCCGGCGTGCTGTTCGTGCTCCGGTTCGCGAAGGAGTCCCCGGGCACGGCGGTGGCGCGACTTCGGGTCGAGACCGACGACGAGGATGTGGCGCCGGTCGAGGTGATCCTCACGGGCCGCGTCACCGGGCCGGTCCTCTCCTGCCTGCCGAAATTCCTCGGGTTTCCAGAGACCTATGTCGACCGCGACGCCACGGCGGTGGTGGTCTGCAGCAACTCCGGGTTCGCCGGTACCGGGGACGACGCGCGCCTGGTCCTCGACCGGGCCGACGTCACCGGCGAGGGCTTCGAACTCCTCGACTGGACCGCAGCGCCGTCTCCCGGCCTCGCGGTGGGGGAGGCGGTGACGATCACGGTGCGATTCGCGCCCACCGCTCCTGTTGAACACCACGGCTCCCTGTCGATCGGCGGCCCCGACTTGTCGGCGACGGTCCCGCTGGTCGGCCGGAGCTCCGTGGTGCCGGACTGCGACGCGGAGGTCCTCCCGCTCGAACGGCCCGGCATCATCGAGCCCGGGATTGAGCGTACCCTCCACTTCACCGTCAAGAACCTTCGCCCCAACGCGCCATGCGTGGTCCGCGACCACCGGCTCTGCCCGGACACCGACCCCGCCTACTCGTTGCCCGGAGGCCTCGAGCGCGTGGTCGTCCCGCCCGGTGGGGAGGCCCGCTTCCCGGTGATCTTCGCGCCCGAACTGGGCTTCTGCCCGGTGCCCGGGGAGATCGGGTGTATCGAATTCGAACTCGAACCGTCGGCCGACGGGCACCGGGAGATACCGCTCACCTGCTCGGCTCCCCTGACGCCGTCGGTCCTGGTGGCGCCGAACGATCTCGATTTCGGCACGATAGAGCCCAACTGCGCCACCCGCGACCGCGAGGTGCACGCCATCAACGTCTCGTCGTTCCCGGTGCGCCTGACCGGAGTCGGTCTGGGCCCCGAGACGTCCGACGCGTTCTTCGTCCGGTCGTGGCCCCCGGCGGGAACGACCATTCAGCCCGGGGCCTCCGTGGCCATCAAGGTCGCCTATCGACCGGTGGAGGAAAAGGAGGGGCTCGACACCGGCACGCTATGGGTCCAGGTCGAGGAACTGGCCGAGCCGCTCGTGGTCAGCCTGCGCGGTCGCGGCGCCCAAGGGGAGCCGCAGCGCGACCACTTCGAGCAGGGCGTCCGACCCAAGGGCGACTTCCTCTTCGTGCTCGACAACGGCGCCACCATGGGCCCGGAGCTTTCGCACCTGGTGGCCGATCTCGGCGGTCTGCCCGACTACTATCGCCAGTCGGACTTCGACTTGCACTTCGCCGTCACCACCACCGGGCTCGTTGCCTCCGGCCCCGGCTGCCCGGGTGGCGTGAACGGCGGCGAGGACGGCCGGCTTTTCCCGGTGGACGGTTCGCGTCCCCGCGTCCTCGACAGGAACACCCCGGACCTGCGGGCCACCTGGGAGGCCAACCTCGCCGTCGGGGCTTGTCACGCCGAACCGCCGCAGCTCCTCGAGGCCGCGCTCCGGGCGCTCACGCCGCCGCTCTCCACGAGTGCCGACGACCCTCGGCACCCCGAACCCGCCGACGGGAACCTCGGGTTCCTGCGAGCGAACGCCTACCTCGTCGTGGTGGCGGTGTCCGATCGCGCCGACGCGTCGCCCGGCGACGACCTCGCGTACCACGCGGCGTTCCAGGCGCTGAAGGGGGCGCAGAACTCGCACCTCTTTGAGTTCCACGCAATCACCGGCGATCGCGGTACCGGTTGCACCAATGCCGACGGCCGTTCCGCCGTCGCCGGCGACCGTCTGATCGATCTGGCGCACGCCAGCGGCGGCCAAGCCGTCTCGATCTGCGGTGGACCGTGGTTCCCGCACTTCCTCTTCCGATCGGCGGGGTTTGGCGTGAGGACCTGCTTCAACCTGGCCGCCCAGCCCCTCGATCGCAACGGCGACGGCGTGCTCTCCGACGCCGACGGAGAGCTACGAGTGTTCGTGGAGGGAGCGGAGGTCCCCGCGGTCACGAACGGTGAGCGGGCCTGGCGCTATGCGGAGGCCCAGGTCGCCGTTTGTTTCGAGCCCGGGCACGTGCCCGCCGAGGGGGCCCAGGTCGACATCGAGTACCATGTCGGCTGTTTTGGCTGGTGAGACCGGAACCGGCCTCCGGTCAATTGGGCGTGCAAAGCACGATGCGCCAGCCGAGCAGCCGCCCGGTGTCGCCGTCCCCGCCATCGGAGACACGGAGGCCCCAGGTCCCGGAGGCCGCCGTGCCGTTGAGCGAGCCGAGCAGGTTTTCCGGGTAGTAGCAGGCGGAGAAGGGCGCCACGCCAGCGGTCACCGGCGTGGAGCAGGCCGCCGAGAGCACGATGTCGCGGTAGTCGTGGCCGGCGCCGCCGTTGCGGGTCGATAGGTCGTATTCGACGCCGCTCGGTGCCCGCAGATACACGTCGAGGTCGCCGGCATAAGGGTGTTCGATGGTGAAGCTCACCATCACCTGCGCGATGGTCGCGTCGCCGGCCTCGAGCGGGAGCAAGGAGGTTGCGCTCGCGGGGCCGGGGTCCGGGATGGCGACGACCGCGTCGCTGCGCAGCACGCGGCGGACCAGCCCCGGCATGCAGTTTGGCGTCCAGGCCGGGAGCTGGCACGACGGGTCGGCGCCGTCGATGCCGAAGGCGCTGTTGTCGTCGACCCCGTCGTTGCACACCGTCTCGAGCGGCGCACAGGCGGTGCCGAGGCAGACCCAGCCGGGCTCCACGCCGCACGACGACGAGCAGCCGTCGTCGCTGGAGACGTTTCCGTCGTCGCAGCCCTCGTCTCCGTTCACCACGCCGTCGCCGCACGAGGGGCCGCCGCCCGAGCCACCGCCGCCGGTCCCGCCTTCTCCGCCGGAGCCGCCGGTTCCAGCGGTCCCCCCTTGTCCGCCGGTGCCGCCTGCTCCAGCAGTGCCGCCGGACCCGCCCGCGCCGCCCGAGCCGCCAGCGCCCGTGCCACCGCTCCCGCCAGCGTCACCTCCCGATCCCCCCGCGGGATCGTTGCCGCCGTTGGGCGCGGAGCCGCAGGCCGCCATGAGAAAAAGGGCGAGGACGACGGAGGAGCGGATCATGGGGCCTCCCCGTGGCCGTCGTCGAGACCGGCCGGCGCCGGGCGAGCGTAGCAGGCTCCAGGTCGCCGATCTTGTGCGCTTGCGTGCCTTCGTCTCCGGCGCGACCCCCGAACGGCGGGGGCTGGTCGAGGGAGGGGAGCCGGAGGTGGCGCCCGGTCTTGCCCTCGCCGGAGAGCAGGCCGTCCGGATCGTCGAAGGCCTCGCGCAGTGCCGACGTGGCTGGTGCAGCCAGTTCTGCGTTAGCCTTCCCGCTCGCCCCGTCGGCCCGGGGATAGGGAGGACGAATGGCGGAACGCAAGACGACGGCGAAGCAGCTCCCGGCGAAGAAGACGGCCGCGAAGAAGCCTGCGGCCCCGAAGGCGCCGGCGAAGCCGAAGGGTGCGGCGGCGAAGAAGACGGTCGCGAAAGCCGCCGAGACGAAGCAGGCCACGGACCGCGGCTACCTCCGGCGCGAGGACCTCGGCGCTCCGGTGGAGGTTTTCTTCGCCCGGCAGACTCCCGAGCAGCGCGCGCTCCTCGAGGCGCTCCACGCCCTGGTGAAGCGGGCCGCTCCCGACGCCCGGGAGTCGATCAAGTGGGGCATGCCGTACTTCGAGCTGAAGGGCGGCTTCTGCGCGTTCTACACCGCGCCCTCCTACGTCGGCCTGAACCTCATGGCGCCCCCGGAGAAGTTCGAGGACCCGGAGGGAAGGCTGGAGGGCTCCGGGAAGACCATGCGTCACCTCAAGGTCCGCAGCCCCGCGGACCTCGACGAGGCGAGCATCCTGGGCTGGCTGAAGGTTGCGGCGGCGCACCACTCCTAGCCACCCGGGCGCTGGAAAGGACCAGACATGGAATTCTACCGCGGACGCTTGATCGACCACATCCAGCTGCGGTGCGCGGATCTCGCCGCCAGCCGGATCCCGACGGGAACAACATCGAGGCGGTCTTCCACGGGGAGTCCGTCCGCACGGCGGAGTCGGTGGTAATCACGCCGGTGGTTCCGACCGGATCGAGGTGATCGGACGCCCGGGCTCGCCGCCGTCGAAGCTTCGGTGCCGCCCCGCGGGGCCGTCCCCATCTCCAACGCAGGTCGCCGGATCTCCGGCGGCCGGGCGGGCGCGAACCGGCCCGGGGAGCGAGCGATGGTGGAGGGTGGGCACGGAGCGTCGGCGATGATCGGGGCCCGGGCGATCGGGCCGGGCCGGCACGGTCGGTAGGCGCCGCGGTGGAAGGCCGTCCGGCCTGCGAGCTCGGGACGATCCGGGCGACGCCCGCGGAGCCGTCGTGCCCCCGCGAGCGGCGCGGCTGGGTGCTCCTCACCTCGGTGCTCGGCTCGGGCCTCGCCTTCTTGCTCTCCACCGCGGAGACGGTGGCGCTCCCGGCGATCCAGGCCGCGTTCGACGCCTCGGCCGCGGGGATGCTGTGGGTGGTCAACGGCTACCTGTTGTTTCTTGGCTCCCTTCTCCTCGTCGGCGGGTCGGCGGGCGATCGTTTCGGCAAGCGGCGGGTGTTCGTGGTCGGGGTGGTTGTGTTCGGCATCGCCACCCTGGCGTGCGGGCTCGCGCCCGGCCCGACCACGCTGGTGATCGCGCGGATGGTGCAGGGCGCCGGGGGCGCGCTGCTGGTCCCCAACAGCCTGGCCCTGATCGGCGCGGCCTACCCCGAGGACGAACGCGGCCGGGCGATCGGGACCTGGTCGGCGGCGTCGGCCCTCACCACCGCCCTCGGCCCGGTCGTCGGCGGCGTCCTCGTCGACGCGCTCTCGTGGCGCTGGACCTTCTTCGCGGTGGTGCCGCTGGCCGCGCTGACGGTGGCGGTGGCGTTGCTCCGCGTCCCGGTGTTTCCGCCGACCACCCGCGGGCCGCTCGACGTCGGCGGCGCGCTCCTCGTCACCCCGGGGCTCGGCGCGGTGAGCCTCGGGCTGATCCGCTCCGCCGGCGCGGGCTTTGGCGACGCGGTGGTCCTCGCCGCCCTCGGCGGCGGCCTCGCGCTCCTCGTCGGCTTCGTCGTCCACGAGGCGCGAACGCCGCAGCCGATGATGCCGACCTCGCTCTTCCGGTCGCGGACCTTCTGCGGCGCCAACGCGATGACCGTGCTCCTCTACGGCGCCCTCACCGCGGCCCTGTTCTTCCTGCCCTTCAACCTGATCCAGGTGCAGGGCCACGACGCCGCGGCGGCGGGACTGGCGCTCCTTCCCCTCACCGTGCTGCTCGGACTCCTCTCCCGCTGGGCCGGTGGGCTCAAGGACCGGATCGGCCCGCGGCTTCCGCTCACCGTGGGGCCGCTCCTCGCCGCGGCGGGCTTCGTGCTCCTCGCCCTGGGGAGCGCCGGCGGTTCCTACTGGACGGCGTTCTTCCCCGGGCTGGTGGTGCTCGGCGGGGGACTGGCGGTGGCGGTGGCCCCGCTCACCACCGTGGTCTTCGACGCCGCGCCCCGGGGCCGGGAGGGCGTCGCCTCCGGGATCAACAACGCGGCCGCCCGGGTGGCCGGCCTCCTCGCCGTGGCGGCCCTCGGCGCGGTGGCGATCGGCACCTTCGCCGCGGAGTTGGAGGCCCGCATGGAGCAACTCGACCTGCCGGCGCCCTTGCGCGCGGCGATGCGGGAGCGGGCGCCCGACCTCGCCGCCGCGGCGCCGCCC
>JAEZJH010000616.1 GCA_023436385.1 Pseudomonadota bacterium | reverse complement strand
GCTTCACCCTCCGCCCCGGGTTCGGCGCGCCCCTCGACGAGTGGCGGGCCGGCGAGCTGTGGCGGGTCTTCGACGGCGGCGTGCAGTACACCACCGAGAAGCCGAACTGGGCGGAGTGGTGGATCCTCTGGCGGCGAGTCGCCGGCGGTCTCGACGCGGAGAAGCAGCGGCGGATCCTGGAGGTGGCCCGGCCGTGGCTCAAGCCCCCGGAGGGCCGCTCGCCGCCGAAGCCGAAGGGGCCGAAGGTGGAGGGCCACGAGGAGCTGCTCCGGCTCGTGGCCTCGCTCGAGCGACTGCCGCCGGCCGAGAAGGCGGAGGTGGGCCGCTGGGTCCTCCACCGGATCGACGGGAAGATCGGCGCCCCGTCGTGGTGGGCCCTGGGACGCCTGGGCGCACGGCAGCCCTTCTACGGCTCGGCCCACGACGTGGTCTCCCGCGACGTGGCGGAGGCCTGGCTCACCCGGATCCTGGCGCAGGATCTGAAGCGGGCGGACGGCGCGGCCTTTGCCGCGGCCCAGCTGGCGCGGAAGACGGGCGATCGGGAGCGCGACCTGCCGGAGGAGGTCCGGGAGGCGGCGGCGAAGCGTCTCGAGGCCGCCGGGGCGCCGGAGGCCTGGGTGCGGATGACCCGCGAGGTGATCGAGCTTTCCGCCCAGGACGAGATGCGGGTGTTCGGGGAAACGCTCCCGGCGGGCCTGCGGATCGCCTGAGAACCGGGCGGCTCCCGCCGGGGCGGAGGGTCGCCCGCCACCGGCCGGGGACGGCCGGCCAAACACAAAACAATGCAACGGGTCAAGCCCTCCGCCGGGCATGGCGCGAACCGGGCGGGTGTTTTCGTCCCGGGAGCGTCGGCGGCGAAGCTGGAAACCCTGCCGTGCTGCGTCATCGGAGGCGCGAACCCGCTCCGTGGTGGGGCGGGTCCACGCCCTTGCTCGGGTTTGGATATGTGTTGCTCGGCGCCTGCCGACTTTGCTAGCCTCCCAACCACCGCGAACCCGGCTGCTGGCCCCGACGGTCGGCCCGGGCGATGCGGGAAGGCAGGATCCCGTGCTTGCGAACGAGGTCGACGCCCCGATGGACGCGTCCCCTCGTCCCCGGATTCGTACGGAATCGAAGGTGCCCCTCGGATCATGCGCGAGGGAGCCCGACCGACCACCGTTCGCCGGGTAAAGCGACCAGCCTCCGAAGCACGGCTCGCCGGGATGTCTCCGGCCCGGGCCGCGAAACACGTCACCTTCAGGCGCCGGGCGACCGGCAGGAGACGCTTCACATGGCGCAGCGCAAGATCATCATCGTGGGGGCCGCGGGCCGTGACTTCCACGATTTCAACACCATCTACCGTGGTTGCGAGAACACCAAGGTCGTCGCCTTCACCGCCGCGCAGATCCCGGACATCGACGGCCGCGCCTATCCCTCCGTCCTCGCCGGTCCCGGCTACGCGGACGGGATCCCGATCGTCGCCGAGGAGCGCCTCGCCGACCTGATTACCGAGCACGACGTGGACGAGGTGGTCTTCGCCTACTCCGACGTCACCTACGAGAAGGTGATGCGGATCGGCGCCATCGCCATGAGCCGCGGCGCCGGCCTCCGCCTCTCCGCGCCCAAGAAGACGATGGTGAAGTCGACCAAGCCCGTCGTCTCGATCTGCGCGGTCCGCACCGGCTGCGGCAAGAGCCAGACCACCCGGGCGATCTCCAACCTGCTCCGCGGGATGGGCCTCAAGCTGGTCGCCGTCCGTCACCCGATGCCCTACGGCGATCTCGCCAAGCAGAAGGTGCAGCGGTTCGCCACCTACGCGGATCTCGTCGAGCACAAGTGCACCATCGAGGAGATCGAGGAGTACGAGCCGCACATCGCCAACGGCACGGTGGTCTACGCCGGCGTCGACTACGAGGCGATCCTCCGCCAGGCCGAGCAGGAGGCCGACGTCGTCCTCTGGGACGGCGGCAACAACGACCTGCCGTTCTACAAGAGCGACCTCGAGATCGTCGTCGTCGACCCGCTCCGGGCCGGCAACGAGATGAACTACTACCCCGGCGAGGCCAACCTCCGCCGCGCCCACGTGGTGGTGATCAACAAGATCGACTCCGCGTCCCGCGAGCAGGTGGAACTGGTCCGCGAGAACATCCGCCGGGTGAACCCGAACGCGATCGTCGTCGACGCCGCCTCGCCGGTGACGGTCACCGACCCGGCGCTGATCCGCGGCAAGCGCTGCCTGGTGGTCGAGGACGGCCCGACGCTGACCCACGGCGAGATGAAGTTCGGCGCCGGCTCCGTGGCCGCCGCCCGCTTCGGCGCCAAGGAGATCGTCGATCCCCGGCCGTACCTCAAGGGCAAGCTCCTCGAGACCTTCCAGAAGTACCCGGGCATCGGCCAGATCCTCCCGGCGATGGGCTACGGCGAGCAGCAGCTGGCCGACCTGAAGGCGACCATCGACGCCGTCGAGTGCGACACGGTGATCATCGGCACGCCGATCGACCTGAAGCGCTACGCCAACTTCGCGAAGCCCTCGGTCCGCGTCGGCTACGACCTCCAGGAGATTGGCCGGCCGACCCTGGCGGAGATCATCGAGAAGTTCGCCGCCGAGAAGGGCCTCAAGAAGTAAGCAGCGATGCCACTTCGGCCCGTCCGCGCCGTCGCGGACGGGCCCTCCTCTGCAGGGAGATTCGAAACATGGTTCGCCATCTTCGCCACGACCGGGACCTCTCCGCCGCCGACGTGGCCCGGGTCCTCGACCTCGCCGCCGACGTCAAGCGGAACCCCGAGCGGTACCGCACCGCCCTCGCCGGCAAGTCGGTCGCCGTGATCTTCTCGAAGCAGTCCACCCGGACCCGCGTCTCCTTCGAGGTCGGCTGCTACGAGCTGGGCGCCCACCCGCTGATCCTCACCGCCGGCGGCTCCTCCGGCATGCAGATGGGCCGCGGCGAGCCGATCTTCGACACCGCCAAGGTGATGAGCCGGTTCGTCGACGCCATCGTCATCCGCACCTTCCTCCAGGCGGACGTCGACGGCCTCGCGGAGCACGGCTCGGTCCCGGTGGTCAACGCCCTCACCGACGACTGGCATCCCTGCCAGGTCCTCGCCGACATGCTCACCCTCCGGGAGCACTTCGGCCGCGACCTCCACGGCAAGAAGCTGGTCTACGTCGGCGCCGGCAACAACATGACCCACTCGCTGGCGGCGATCTGCCCGCGGGTCGGCATGGACTTCGTCGCCTGCTGCCCGAAGGACCTCGGCCCCACCAGCGAGATCTGGGCCCAGGTGGAGAAGGACGCCGCCTTCTACGGCACCAAGATGACCTGGGAGCCCGATCCGAAGAAGGCCCTGGCCGGCGCCCACTGCGTCTACACCGACACCTGGGTGTCGATCGGCCAGGACG
>JAEZJH010000594.1 GCA_023436385.1 Pseudomonadota bacterium | reverse complement strand
ACTCGGCCCGGAGCCGGGCCTCCCGATCCTCGGCCCGGGGATCGAACGGCGGGCGGCGCTCCGGCACCGGCGGAACCGGCGGCGGTGCCGCTCGCTTCACCTGGGGCCGCGGCGCCGGCCGCGAGGGAAGCACCTCCTGCACGGTCTCCCAGACTCGCCGCTCGACCTCCTCGAGCGGCAGGTCGTCGTTCGGGATCACCCGGAACCGCTCCGGGCACTCGCGCGCCAGGGCGAGGAAGCCCGCCCGCAGCCGATGGAGGAGGCCGGGGCCCGCGAGGCCCTTCCGGCCGCCGCCGACGGCGGGCTCGAGGCCGAGCTTGCCGCAGCGTTTGCGGATCCGGGCCACCTCGGGATCGACGTCCACCAGGATCACCAGGTCGGGCCAGAGGCCGCCGGCCACCGCCTCGAGGATCGCCCGCACTTGCTGGTCTGGGAGGCCGCGGCCGTGGACCGAGAGCGCCCGGTGCGAGTGGAGGTAGCGGTCGGCGATCACCACCTCGCCCCGGGCCAGCGCCGGCCGGATCGTCCCCTCGAGGACCTGCGCGTCGCGGGCGCAGTAGAGGAGCAGCTCGGCCTCGTCGGACAGCTCGAGGTTGGTGGCGTCGCGGGTCATCGCCCGGATGCCGCGGGCGATCGCCGAGGGCAGCTCGCCGCCCTCGCGTGCATGGGTCACCGCCACGCCCTCGGCGCGGAGGCGCTTCGCCAGCCGGTTCGAGAGCGTGGTCTTGCCGCTCCCGTCGATCCCCTCGAAGTCGATGAACACGCCCCCTCCTCGCCGCCGCCCGTTTCGCCCTACCGACCGATCAAGGCGCCGCACCGGCAGGGCCGCCCGTCCCCCGGGGCGGCCTGGCCGACCGTCGCGACTCGTCCTCGGCGGCGAACAGCGTCGACAACGCCCACAAGAGCTTCGAGAAGTGCGCCTCCGCCTGGCCCGCCTTCGCCGCGATCCAGGCGGGCAGCGGGCCCAGGTGCTTGATCTCCGCGACCACCGGAGCGTCCGGCGTCGCCGGAACCTCGGGCGGGAGCCCGGCCGCGAGGCGCATCAACTCCGCGGTACCGGCCCGCGCCCGGCCCAGGCGCCGGTCGATGGTCACCCGCAGCGTACCGGACGGATCCTCGTAGACCCGCCGCACGTAGCCCACGACGCAGAGCGGCCGGGCGCCGGGCAAGAGCCGGTGGAGGCCGATGCTGCGGGTCCGCGGGTCGTCCACGCCCGCGAGGAGCGCCGGTAGCTCGGCGGGCAGGCACCAAACCCGTTCCTTCCGCGTCAGCCGACCGCGACGCCGCTTCACTTCGAGCGCGAGCCCGGGTGTCGGCACCGATGCCTCGAGCACCTGGTTGGCGGGAGCAGCGTTCGCCTCGCCCAAGGGGCCGAGGAGCACACGGTCCGCCGACGCCGGTGCCGCGAAGAAGCCCTTCACCCGCACCCGGAGGTGCGCCCCTCTCCCCTCGAGCGCGTGTCGATGCAGGAGCCCGTCCCGCCGATCGAGATAGAGCGTGACGATCCGCGTCGCCTCGCCACAGGGGAAGAGCTTGAGCGGTAGCCGATCGGCGACCGCGATCTCCAGCGCCAGCGCCTCCTCCTCGCGCAGGAGGAGCTTGTGTTCGAAGCGGGCCCAGGTGAGCGTCTCGGGGGCCCGCGCCGCCAGGATCTCCCGCCTCATAGCTGCACTCCGGCCTGCAGGAGGAGCGCCGTCGAGGCCGCGTCCGCCGGCGACTCCGGCCCGTGCTCGAGCCCCCCGCGAACGAGGAAGCGATCGCCCCAGCCCGCCCCCAGCGTCGCCGCCCAGGTGCTGCGGGCGTCGAGGTCGTCGTGGCGAGCCAGCTCCGCCTCGACGCCGGGTTCGAGCCAGCTCCGGCCCCCGATCGGGAAGCGGTAGGCGACGTGGCCGATGACGCCGGCGATGGTGGCGCCGGTGAGGTTGTTCTCCGCCCGGAGCCCCTCGAGCCGGGCGGTGACCCCGCCCAGGAGCAGCCGTGCGTCGAGGCCAAACGCGTCACCCGCGCCGCCGCCGTCGAAGAGCGCCCGCCGGCCGGCGCTGGCGCCGAGGCGCAGCGGCTTCCAGGGGGCCACGGTGACCCGCGCGTAGCCGTCCTCCGAGGCGGACTCGACACCGAGGGCCGCGCCCTCGAACAGGCCGGCGTCGAACTCCAGGCGGGCGAGGTCCTTGGCCTCGAAGGTCAGCCGGGCGCCGATCTCGCGGCCGCCGAAGCCGAGATCCCGCACCGCTCGCGGCATCCCCTGCCGCCGGAGTACCGGCCGCTCCCACGTCGAGCTGAGGAGGAAGCCGGAGAACGGCGCCTTGAAACGGCCGACGCGACCGCGGCCCCAGTCCGCCGGGCGGACCTCGAGCCAGGCGTCATTCAGCACCTGGGTCTCCGCCAGGTCCGCCTCGACCTCCGCGCGGATCGGTCCCTCGCGATAGGCAAGGCCGAGCCGCGCCTGGGTGACGCCGTAGCGGCGGTCGTAGTCGTCGCCCTCGTCGCTCTCCACCCCGACCATGAATCGGCCCTTGGGCTCGAGGCGCTGGAGGAGCGACGGCGGCTCCGCGGGCGTGGGTTTCGGGGCGGTCGGGTCGAGGGCCGCGTCGGGAGCGGCTCCGGTCGCGGCCTCGGAGGCGGCGGCGAGCGACGCTTCCGTGGCTCCCGATTTCGCCCCGGCGGCCGGGCGTGGATCGAGCGTGGTGCCGGCCGGTGCCGAGGCGGCGTCGATCGCCGCGGAGGTTCCCGCTCCCGCGGCGGCGTCGGGCCCGGAGGCGGCCCTGGTCTCCGTCGCCGGGGCGTTGGTCCCGTGGACGCCGGCCGGCGCCTCCGCGGCAGCGGATCGCCGCGCGCCGTGATCGATCGGGCAGCCGCAGGGAGCCGTCGCCGGGGCGGGACTCCCGCCGGGGGGCGTGGTCGAGGTGATCGGAGCTGGTTCCCCCGCGGTCGGGGTCCGGGTCGGGGTCGGGGTCGGGGTCACCACCCGTCCCACCTCCGCATCCGCGCTCGCACGCTGGGCCCCGGCCAGCAGGAGCAGGACGACGATGCAAGACCTGCCCGGTTTGAAGACGGCCATCGCACCCCCGGTGCCGTGGCTGCCGAGACGAGCAAGGCTCGGGCCGGCTGCCCCCGGACGGCAGAAACATCGAGGTGACGGGCGCGTGACGACAGGTGCCCGTGTGGATGCGATGTCTTCGGTTATCCCGCATGGGAACCGGCTTGCCCACATCAGCAGCCAGGGAGCGCCGTGCGTCCTTTTCCCACACATTTTTCTGGGCAATCCGGGGGTTCTCGTTCGGCGGGTCCGCGGCTACCATCCGCCGCCATGGGCGATTACCAGGCTCCGCGGTACCTCCCTCTCGAGGAGGCCTTCCCGTCCGAGGGCCCTCGCGCGGTGCGGGTCGCGGCGGAGCTGGGTCCCGAGCCTCGGGCCGTGGTGCTGCGCCCCATCCCCCGCGGCGAGGAAGCGCGGGAGCGGTGGCGCGAGGCGGTCCGCCGTGAGCTTCGGTCCTCGTCCGGTTCGCCTCACCGCCTGCGGCTGATCGACGTCGTCCCGCTCGACGACGGCTGGTACGGCGTCGAGGAGTTCGCCGAGGGCGTGGGCCTGGTCGAGCTGCGGGAGGCCGCTCGGTCCCGTGGCCGCACCGTGCCGCCATTGGTGTTGGCCCGGCTCGTCGCCGACGCCTGCGCCGGCCTCGAGGATCTGGTCGGCGCCGCGGAGCGGCCGGTGGTCGCCGGTTTCGACGACGCAGGCGGTGAACCGGATCGCGCGTCCGATCGCGCCGCGGCGGGTCCGGCGGTCGACGCCGACGCCGGGGTCCCGGGACATCGCGACGACGACGCCGCCGTCCCGGACCTGGCAGCGGCCATTCTGGTGGGCTTCGACGGGCTCGCCCGCTTGGTTCCGACCGCCCTCGGCTGGCCGGAGCGCCTGCCCGCCGCCCCGGGCCGCGGCCTGGCGACGCTCCTTCAGATCGAGCTCGCCGCTGCCGAGACGGCCACGCCCGGATCCGTGCCCGAGTCCCTCCGCCTGCTCGCCGCGCAGACCGCGACGAGCCCCGATTTCCTCGATGTCTCCGTTTTCCGTGGGGAGCTCCTCCGCTGCCTCGTCGGCGGCGCCCTCGCCGGCCCCGGCTACGTCAAGCACCTGCTCGCCGATCTGTTTCCGATGGACTCGGCGCCGCGGGTCGCCACGCGCCGACTCCGGGCCACTCTCGCCACTCTGGCCGAAGCCGAGCAGGTGAAAGACTCGTCACCGGATACCGAGGACCGGCCAACCGAACCCGTGGGCGAATCATCCGGATCCTCCCCGGAGACCGTGGGTGCTTCGCGGGAGCTGGCCGGCTCGGGGAAGACGGAGGAGTCCCCGGAAGCTCCTCGGGCTGGCTTACCGG
>JAEZJH010000482.1 GCA_023436385.1 Pseudomonadota bacterium | reverse complement strand
CATCTCCGCGGCCTGGTAGCCGGTGGGGAGGGCGTCGGTGAGGGGGAGCACCTCGAGGTCGTCGAGGTCCTGCGGGATCCGCTCCGCGTCGACGTCGGCGAAGGGGACCCGGACGTACTCGGCCTGGGCCCCGTCGTAGCCGCCGGTGGTGTGGGAATAACCGTAGACACCGGCGGCCACGTCGCTGGCCGGGTTGGTGTTCTCGCAGCAGGCGGTGAGTCCCCGCTCGCAGTAGAAGCAGCCGCCGCAGAAGATCTGGAACGGCACCATCACCCGGTCGCCGGCCGAGAGCCCGGTGACGTCGCGGCCGGTCTCCTCGACCACGCCGGTGAACTCGTGGCCGAAGGTGGTCCCCACCCGTGTGTCGGGGACCAGCCCGTGGAGCAGGTGCAGGTCCGAGCCGCAGATCGCCGCCGCGGTCACCCGCACGATCGCGTCCTGGGGATGCTCGATCCGCGGGTCGGGCTTGTTCCGCACCGATACGCGATATGGTCCCTCGTAGGTGAGTGCCTTCATGGAGGGCAACGTGGACATCCCGGCGACCACGGTCAGCCCTCGCCGGCGCCACGGGACCGGCCTCCGTCGTCGCGAGGCGGCGGTCGACCTCCGACGAGCCGCGCGCGCAGGATCTTCCCCCCCAGCAGATTCCCCGACGGGCCGGTGCGCCTTGCCGCCCGTGGGGGCATGCCCATGGTTCGGTCCCATGCGCGCCTCCTCCGCCGACCGGCCCGGCCCCACCGCTCCCCGCCCGCATTGGCTGGGGGCCCACCTCCTCCCCGGAGGCCACGCCCGCTTCGCGGTGTGGGCTCCCCGGACCGAGGCGCTGGCGGTCGAGCTCCTGCCGAGGGAGCCGGGGCCGCCTCCCCGGCGCGTGGAGCTGGCAAGGGAGGGAGACCTCTTCGTGGGCGACGCCACCGACCTCGCCGACGGCGACCGCTACGTCTTCGCCTTCCCCGACGGCCGCCGCCGCCCCGACCCCCGCTCCCGCCGGCAGCCCCACGGCGTCCACGGCCCCTCGGCGCTGGTGGATTTCGGGCGGTTCCGGCCCCGGCCCCCGCCGCTCGACCTGCCACCCCTCGCCGACTGGGCGATCTACGAGCTCCACGTCGGCACCTTCTCCCCCGAGGGCACCTTCGAGGGCGTGGTGCGCCGCCTCGACTACCTCCGGCACGAGCTGGGGGTGACGGCGATCGAGCTGATGCCGGTGTCTCCCTTTCCCGGGACCCGGGGCTGGGGCTACGACGGCGTGCATCCGTTCGCGGTGCAGGAGAGCTACGGCGGGCCCGCCGGACTCCTCCGGCTGGTGGATGCGGCCCACGAGCGCGGCCTCGCGGTGATCCTCGACGTCGTCTACAACCACCTGGGTCCCGACGGAAACTACCTCCGGGACTTCGCGCCCTACTTCACCGACCGGCACCACACGCCCTGGGGCGAGGCGGTCAACTTCGACGGGCCGGACGCCGCCCGGGTCCGCGCCTACGTGATCGACAACGCCGTCTCCTGGATCCGCGACTACGGAATCGACGCCCTCCGCCTCGACGCGATCCACGCCATCTTCGACGACTCGGCGCCCCACGTGCTGGCGGAGCTGGCGGCGGCGGTGCAGGCGGAGGGCGGCCGGGTGATCGCGGAGAGCGATCGGAACGACCCGGTGGTCGTGCTCCCCCGCAGGACCGGCTGGGGCCACGATGCCCAGTGGAGCGACGACTTCCACCACGCGCTCCACGCCCTCCTCACCGGCGAGCGGACCGGCTACTACGCCGACTTCGGCCGGGTCTCCGACCTGACCACCGCCTACGCCCGGGGCTTCGTCCACGACGGGACGCGGGTGTCGACCTACCGCGGCGGGAAGCGCCACGGGAAGAGCCCGGCCGGCGTGCCGGCGGAGAGACACGTGGTGTGTCTCCAGAATCACGACCAGGTCGGCAACCGGGCCCGCGGCGATCGCATCGAACAGCTCGCCGGCCTGGAGCGGGCCAAGGTCGGGGCGGCGGCCCTGCTCCTCTCCCCGGGCGTTCCCCTGCTCTTCCAGGGCGAGGAGTGGGCGTCCAGCCGGCCGTTCCCGTACTTCACCTCCCACGACGACCCGGCGCTCGCCCGGGCGGTGACGGAGGGCCGCCGGCGGGAGTTCGCGACGTTCGCCTGGCAGGGCGAGGTCCCCGATCCCCAGGACGAGGCCACCTTCACCGCGGCGGTCCTCGACCACGGGGAGCGAAACAGCGTGCCCCACCGCGGGGTGTTGGCCTTGTATCGGGAGCTGCTCGCCCTGCGGCGCACGCATCCGGCCCTGGGCGGCGAGGACCGGGGCGCGCGGCTCTCCGCCCATGCCGACGATCGCTCCGGCGTGGCGACGCTGGAGCGCTGGCGGGGCGAGAGCCGGCTGGTCCTGGTGCTCGCCTTCGGTCCCCGACCCTGCGACGCCTCGCTGGAGCTGGCCCCGGGACGCTGGCGCCTCCTCCTCGACACCGCCGACCGGCGCTTCGCCGGCCCCGGCTCCCCGGCCCCGGCGGAGCTCCACGTCCCGCCGGGCGGACGGGTGCGTCTCGGCCTGCCAAAGCAGGCGGCGTGGCTCTACGAATGGGCGGGAAACCACCCGGGCCGATAGGCCCGCGGTCGGTCAGCCCTCGAGCAGCTGCCCCAGCCGGCGCGCGATCGCGTCCTCGCCGTAGTGGCGGAGACACACCCCGTGGCCGTTGTGGGCGAGGCGCGCGGCCAGGGCGTCGTCCTCGAGGACCCGGACCAGCCGCGCCGCCATCGCCGCCGGATCGTCGGCGAGGAGCAGGTCCTCGCCGTCCGCCGCCGGGATCCCCTCGGCGCCGAGGGTGGTGCTCACCACCGGCGTGCGCATCGCCATCGCGTTCAAGATCTTGATA
>JAEZJH010000404.1 GCA_023436385.1 Pseudomonadota bacterium | reverse complement strand
GCGCCAGCCCGCGAACGAGCGATCGTCCCGGTCTCCCCAGCGGCCCGTCGGGGCCGGGCGGGCGGCCGGGGGTTCGGCACTACCATCCGGCGAGGAGGTGGACCGATGAGCGACGAGGTGGTGCTGGTCTACGGCAAGGACGGTTGACCCTACACGCGAGCCGCCCGTGCGGCGCTCGAGCAGGAGGGGAAGCCGGTCGAATACCGGAACGTGACCCGGTCGAAGGCGTGGATGGAGGAGCTCGACCGGCTGGCGCCGGGACGCACGGTGCCGGTGGTGGTGCGGGGGAAGGAGGTGACCGTCGGCTGGGGCGGCACCTGAGGAGTGTGAGCCCCGGCGGTCCGGTCGGATCGCGAGCCCCGCAACGAGAAGCGCCGGGTCCTAAATCGCCCCGGCGCTTCGTGTCTCTACCTGGTCTCTACCGCCGCTCCCAGATCACCCGGCGGCCCCCACCGGCCAGCTCGGGCGGCGGACGCTCGAGGTGGAACTGGTAGAACTGCGGCGCATACAGCCGCATCTTCATCGGCTTGTTGTTCTGCAGGGCCCGGAGGTTGGTCTTCAATTTCTCGTCGGTGGCGTTCTTCTCCACCGCCCGGGAGAGCACCCGCATCGCGCCTTCGCGGTCGCCCTGTCTCCAGAGACAATAGGCGTAGGTGCTCCACACCAGCCCGTCCTTCTTGCCGTGTTTCACCGCCAGCTCGAAGGCCTCCTGGCTCTTCGCGTAGTCCTTCACCCGGAAGTAGTAGGCGCCGAGCATCGCCTTGGCGATGTAGTTCCGGCCGAAGCCCTTCTCCAGGTGCGGCTTCGCGCCCTCGAAGTCCTGCTTCAGGTAGAGCAGGGTGCCGAGGTTCCCGTGGAGGATCGACCCCACCAGGAACTGCCGCTTCGCCAGGGGGAAGCCCGACCGGAAGGTCTCGATCGCCTTGTCGACCTTCTGGGCCATCATCTCCTTCTGGGCCCGTTCCGACAGGGCGGTGAGCTGCTTCATCGCCCGGTTCGAGAGGATCACGTAGGCCGCCAGGCCCACGATCAGCCCGGGGATGAGGGCGGCGTACCAGGGGAAGAAGGGGATGATGGCGGCGAAGACGACGGCGCCGGCCGCGAGGGCGAGGAGGAGGTTGATCATCTCGTGAGGCCACCTTGCCCCGGGGGGCGGTTCATCCGGTTACCGGGGGAGGAGGTATCTACCGAAAGCCTGACGGCCCCCGCAAGCGTAGACAAGCCACGGCGACACCGCACGCGAACGGTTGACGCGGCCGTGCGGCCCGCGTAGTTACGGGCGAGCCGGCACCTGGCCCGCTGGCGAAATCGGTAGACGCACGCGACTCAAAATCGCGCGGGGCAACCCCCCATCCCGGTTCGAGTCCGGGGCGGGCCACCACCTCTCCTCCCGGCGCTTCGGCTTCCTCGCCTCGGCCCTTCTCCATGCCCAAGTGCGGGGCGTGCCGCGACTCGCGGCCCGCGTGGGGGCGGGGCTGCCCCGCCCGGAGGAGGTCCCCTTGGCGAACATCGAGCTCACCCTCGGCTCGGAGCCGGTCGGCGCGGCCCTGCGCGAGCTGGCGACCAAACGGTCGTCGGCCGATCCGGTGCTCAGCCTCTACCTGGGCACCCGCTGGGCCGACGAGCACCAGCGGGACCGGGTCCGGCTGTTCGTCCAGGAGCGCCTGCGCGACCTCCGGGCGGCCTACGAGGGGAACCCGAACCTCCCGGCCCTCGAGCGTTCGGCCGACGTGGTGGAGCGCTACGTCGAGGACCTCTGCCGGCAGGCGGTGGACGAGGGGGCGTATGGCATCGCCCTGTTCGCCTGCGACGGGCTGGGGCTCTACCGCCGCTACACCTTCCGCCAGCCCTTCCGGCCGCACTTCGCGGCGGACGAGATCCCCCACCTCCTGCCCTTTGCCCGGCTGGCGGAGGACTGGGAGCCGGTGATCGTGGCGGCGGTCTCCGCCAACGGGACCCGGATCCTGCAGATGGCGGTGGGGAGCCTGGTGATCGAGGAGCGGCTGGCGCGGGAGGGCGTCCGGCGGCATTCCTCCGGCGGGTGGTCGCAGCTCCACTGGCAGCGCCACGTCGACCAGCAGATCGACCGGACGCACAAGGAGGCGGCCCTGCACGTCACCTTCCTGTTCGACGAGACCAACGGGCGGGCCCACCTGGTGCTGGTCGGCACCCCCCGGGAGACCAACGCGTTCCAGCGGTTCCTGCCGGAGCGGGTGACCCAGCGGCTCCTCGCCAGCCTCCCGAACAGCGCCGAGGGCGCCGGGGCGAGCAGCTCCGGGGAGGTCCGGGACGACGTGGTCGCCCGGGTGGCGGAGCGGATCGCCGCCTGGGAGGAGGAGAGCGAGCGGCGGCGGATCCACGCCGTGGTGGGCGAGGCGCTCCGGAACGGCCTCGCGGTGGTGGGGCCGGACGAGGTGGTGCTCGCCGCCAACGAGCGGCGGATCCACGAGTTGGTCCTCGACTCGAACTTCCACGCCAACGGCTGGCGCTGCCGGAACTGCGAGGCGCTGGGGCTAAGGACCACCATCGCCTGCGGCTTCTGCGGGAACGAGGTGACCCTCCTCGACGACATCCGCGAGGAGCTGGTGCGGCGGGTGCTCGCCTCCGACGGCGCGGTGGAGGTGGTGAGCGAGCCGGGGCTCGCCCACTACAAGGGCTGCGGGGCGGTGCTCCGGCACCGGGGGACCACCGGGGCGGCGCTCGGCGAGGCGGCGCCTCATCCCTGAGGCGAGCCGAGGGCGGGTCCGGGACTGGCGGAACACCTGCCGCCAGGCCGGTTTCCGTGGGCCGGGGCCAGGGACCCACGGCTCGGCGTGGCCGTGGAGATCCCGGGCGCCCCCGCCCGCCGGGCCGTCGCGTTTGACAGGGTCGGCGGTGGCTTGGTACGCGGGAGCCGATTGTCACTCGGGGGTGTCCCGTGGCCAAGGTTCCCGCGGACGAGATGCGCCGGCAGCTCGGCTCGCTGCTCGGTCGAGCGGTGGAGGCCCTGGGCGAGGTTCGCGAAGTGGTGGTGCGGACCTCGCAGGTGGGCAAGATCAAGCTCGACGCCACCTTCCTGCGCCGGGAGCGGGATCGGCTCTTCGCCCGGCTGGGCGAGGAGGTCTTCGACCGGGTGCAGGACGGCGGGCTCGCCGGGATCGACGAGCTCTCCGGGCTGATCGAGCAGATCCGCGAGGTCGAGCGGCGGCTCGAGGAGCAGCAGGAGGAGATCGCCGCGGTGGAGGCCGAGGGGGTGGCCCGTCGGCTGGCCCGGGAGGAAGGCCGGCGGCAGGCCGAGGCGGTGGGGGAG
>JAEZJH010000398.1 GCA_023436385.1 Pseudomonadota bacterium | reverse complement strand
GAGTACGGCGCCGGCCGGCGGACCCACGAGATCAACTTCCGCGCCGCCACCGTGGCCCGGCAGGCCGCCGACCGGTTCTCGACCCCCGGGCATCCGCGCTTCGTCGCCGGGTCGATGGGGCCCACGGGCTTCCTCCCCGCCTCCGACGATCCGGCCCTCTCCCGGCTCGGCTACGCCGCCCTCGAGCGCGTCTACCACGAGCAGGCGCGGGCGCTCTGCGAGGGCGGCTGCGACGCGCTGATCCTCGAGACCTCCCAGGACATCCTCGAGCTGAAGGCGGCCATCGCCGGCGCCGCCCGCTACCTCCGGGAGTCCGCCCGGGACGTGCCGCTGATCGCCCAGGTGACCCTCGATCCCAACGGCCGGATGCTTCTCGGCACCGACGTCGGCGCGGCGCTCGCCATCCTCGAGCCGCTCCCCTGCGACGTGATCGGGATGAACTGCTCGACCGGCCCGGGGGAGATGCGCGACGCGGTCCGCTACCTCGCCGCCCACGCCTCGAAGCCGGTGAGCGTGATCCCCAACGCCGGAATGCCGGAGAACGTCGAGGGCCGGGCCGCCTACCGCCTCGATCCGGAGACCTTCGCCCGGGAGACCGCCGCCTTCGCGGCCGAGCTGGGGGTCGACATCGTCGGCGGCTGCTGCGGCACCACGCCCGAACACATCCGCCTCCTCGCGGAGCGGGTGGCGGGGCTCGCCGGCGGCCGCCGTCGGGGCCGGAGGCCGACGCCGATGGCGGCCTCGATGCTGAAGGCGGTGCCCCTCGACCTCCAGCCTCGGCCGCTCCTGGTCGGCGAGCGGATCAACGCCCAGGGCTCCCGGAAGCTGAAGGAGCTGCTCCTCGCCGGGGACCTGCCGGGGATCGTCGCCCTCGCCCGGGAGCAGGTGGAGGGCGGCGCCCACCTGCTCGACGTCTGCGTGGCCCTCACCGAGCGGAGCGACGAGAAGGCCACCATGGCGCGGCTGTGCAAGCTCCTCTCGCTGGGAGTGGAGGCGCCGCTGGTGATCGACTCCACCGAGCCGGAGGTGATCGCCGCCGCCCTCGAGGTCCTGCCCGGTCGCCCGGTGGTCAACTCCGTGAACCTGGAGAAGGGCGGCGAACGGATCCGCAAGGTCCTGCCCCTGGTCCGGCGTCACGGCGCCGCGGTGGTGGCGATGACCATCGACGAGCGGGGGATGGCCCTCGACGCGGAGCGGAAGCTCGAGGTGGCGGAGCGGCTCCACCGGATCGCCGTGGAGGAGTACGGCCTTTCGCCGTCGCAGCTGATCTTCGATCCCCTCACCTTCACCCTGGCCACCGGGCAGCCGGAGTACGAGCGGAGCGCGGTGGAGACGATCGAGTCGCTCCGGCGGATCCACCAGCGGCTGCCCGGCGTCTACACCATCCTCGGTGTCTCGAATATTTCCTTCGGGCTCGCCCGGGCGGCCCGGCCGATCGTCAACTCGGTGTTTCTCACCCTGGCGACGCAGGCCGGCCTCGACCTGGCGATCGTCAATCCCCGGGAGCTGCTCCCCTGGCCGTCGATCCCCGAGGAGGAGCGGGAGCTGGCCCTCGATCTCGTGCTCGCCCGGCGGCCCGACGCGCTGAAGCGGCTGATCGCGCGCTTCGAGGGGCGCGGGGAGCCGGCGGCCCGGCCCGACCAGGCCCGGGCCCGCCTCGCGGCGCTGCCGGCCGAGGAGCGGATCCACCAGCAGATCCTCCACCGGATCCCGGAGGGGATCGAGGCGGCGATCGACGAGGCGATCTCCCGCGCCGCGCCGGTGGCGGTGCTGAACCAGGTGCTCCTCCCGGCGATGAAGGACGTGGGCGATCGCTTCGGGCGCGGCGAGCTGATCCTGCCGTTCGTCCTCCAGAGCGCGGAGGTGATGAAGCGGGCGGTGGCCCACCTCGAGCGCTTCCTCGACAAGGACGACGCCACGGTGAAGGGCCGGGTGGTGCTGGCCACCGTCTACGGCGACGTTCACGACATCGGCAAGAACCTGGTGAAGACCATCCTCGCCAACAACGGCTTCGAGGTGCACGACCTGGGGAAGCAGGTGCCGGTGCAAACGATCCTCGACAAGGCGGTGGAGATCGGGGCCGACGCGATCGGCCTCTCCGCGCTCCTGGTCTCCACCTCGCGGCAGATGCCGGCCTGCGTGGAGGAGCTGTCCCGGCGGGGGCTGCGGTTCCCGGTGCTGGTCGGCGGCGCGGCGATCAACCGGAAGTTCGGCCACCGGATCCTGCTCGGCGAGGGCGACGCGCCGTACCAGGGCGGGGTCTACTACTGCAAGGACGCCTTCGAGGGGCTGGCCACGGCGCAGCGGCTGGTCGATCCGGCGGCGCGGACCGCGCTCTTCGAGGAGACCATCCGCCGGGCGCGGCGAGCCCGGGACCAGGGAGACGCGGCGAGCCCCGAGGAGGAGCGCGCCGTCGCCGCGGCGCGGGCCCAGGGTAAGCGCAGCACCACCCCGCGCGTCGATCCCCTGCCCCGGCCGCCGTTCTGGGGCACGCGGGTGCTCGATCCGATCCCCATGCCCGAGGTCTTCCCGTGCATGGACCACGCCTCGCTCTTCAAGCTGTCCTGGGGCGTCCGCTCGAAGGATCGGGCGGAGTACGAGCGCCTCCTCGCGGAGTTCCGGCCACGGCTCGAGGCCCTCGAGGTCGAGGCGGTGGAGAAGCGGTGGCTGGAGGGGAAGGCGATCTACGGCTACTTCCCGGTCCACGCCGACGGCGACGCGCTGGCGGTGCTCGATCCCGCGGGCTCCGGCCGGGAGCTGGCGCGGTTCGAGTTCCCCCGGATGCCCGACTCGCCCTGGCTCTGTCTCGCCGACTACTTCCGCCCCGCCGCCGAGGGCCCGGACGTCGCCGCCTTCCAGGTGGTCACCGTCGGCCCCCGGGCCACCGAGGTCGGCGAGGCGCTCCACGGCGAGGGCCGCTACCTCGACGCCTACCTCCTCCATGGCCTCTCCGTGGAGGCGGCGGAGGGCCTGGCGGAGTGGCTCCACCGGCGGGTCCGTCGGGAGCTGGGGATCCCCGAGGGCCGCGGGCGCCGCTATTCGCCCGGCTATCCGTCGTGGCCCGAGCTCTCCGACCACGGGAAGCTCTGGGAGCTGCTTCGGCCCGACCGCGCGATCGGGGTCACGCTCACGGAGGCCCACCAGATGGTCCCGGAGCAGTCCACCTCCGCGCTGGTGATCCACCACCCGGACGCCGCCTACTACACGGTTCGCCTCAAGCCCGGTGGCCTGGCCGGGTGAGTCGGCTCGCCGGCGCCCTACAAATCGCGCGGCGCCGGAATCGTCGGCCCGGCGTCCCGGATCGTCGTCACCACGCCGAAGTGGTCGGAGGGATGGCGCCCGTCCGCGAAGGGCGCGGGGGCGAGCCCGAGCATCCGGGCCTCCTCGGGCTCGAGCCGGCTCGACCGGATCAGGATCCGGTCGATGCGCCGGGAGGGCTCGCCGTCGTACGAGTTGCGATTGGCCCAGGTGTTCGCCTCCCGGTTCCAGGTCAGACCGGGATCGCCCGCGTTCACCTTCCGCCAGGAGTCGACGAACGACGCGGGAATGGTCGAGGACTCCGGCTCGTCGCCGTCGCCGAAGTTGAAGTCGCCGAGGAGGATCGCCTCGTCGTCGCCGAGGAGGGAGAGGACCTCCCGGAGCTGCTCGGTCCGGAGCTTCTTCTGGGTGAGGCGGCTCGACAGGTGGACGTTGGCCACCGCGATCGGCCGGCCGTTCACCTGGAGCTTGGTGATCACCACCGAGCGCTCGCCCCGCACCAGGCGCTTCACCAGCGTCGAGCGGACCGGGAAGCGGGTGAGGAGCAGGAGCCGGCTGGGCGCCAGCGTCTCGCCCTCGATGCTGGTGGCGGCGTAGCCGCCCGCCTGGCAGAAGCCGCTCGCCGCGAGCGCCTCCGCGAACCAGGTCCCCACCTCCTGGAGGGCGATCACGTCGGCGTCGGCGGCCATGAGCTCGGCGAGGATCGCCGCCGACCGCGGCCCCGGCTCGATGCGGTGCCAGTGGAGGTTGTAGGTGACCACCCGGATCCGCTCCCGCGGCCCGGGATCGGGGACGTTGGTCGGGAGCTGCGGCATCACCAGGGCGCCCGGCGTCGCACAGGCGGTGACTAGTGTGGCGAGCGCCACGGCGAGGGGGAGAGCGGGTCGGGCCATCGGGACTCCTGTGCGGGAGTCCCGGAAAGCTAGGGAGCGGTCGCCAACCGGACCAGGCCCGGACGGGCGGAGCGTGACGCCCGGAACACGGCGCGCGCACGGGCCGCCGCCGGCGGCGCGCCGAGACGAGCCGGGCCGGGAACCCGGCCACGAAAGGCCGGGCCGAGCCGTGGAGCAGCGCGGGATCCGGAGCCGTCGCCGGAGTTACCGCTTGACCTCGGTCACCAGCGCCATCGGCAGCTTCACCGCAGCGGAGTCGCCCTCCGCCTCCGGCTCGACCGGCGTCGCGGCCACGGTGAGCTTCGGCGCCCGCTTGGTGGTCCGGGACCGGGAGGCCGACCGGCTCCTCGCCGCGGTGGCCACCGTCAGCGCCACCCGGGACGGCGGCTCCGAATCGGACTTGGCCTTCTGGCGTTTGCCGGCCTTCTTGGTGTCGATCCCGGCGGCCGCGGTCCGGCGGCGGACCGGGAGCTTGCGGGGCGGCAGGAGTTCGGGCTCCGCGGAGAGCTTCTGCGCCATGAAGATGGCCGCATCGAGCTTGAAGAAGTTCCGCCGGCGGTACCAGGAGAGCGCGGACTCGTTGTTCTCCGCCACCTCGAGGACGAGGTGCGTGCAACCGCGGACCCGGGCGAGGTGCTGGAGCTGGTCGAGGATGAAGGAGCCGACCCCCTGGCCCTGGTAGTCGGGGTGGACCGCCAGCTCCTCGATGTAGAGCGGCCGCATCCCGCGCTTGTCGAAGTAACGCGGGTTGATCCAGTTGTCGTCGCCGGTGGCGTCGAAGGCGCACTCGGCGTAGCCGACCACATCGCCCCGGTCGGTCTCGAAGAGCAGCTGCTCGATCCCTTCCTGGTCGTAGACCTCGAGGAACCGGCGCTTCGACCGCGGCCGCTGGTATTCGACGGTTTCGCGGTTCACGTCCCGGAAGACGAGCTTCACGAACTCCCAGGTCTTGTTGAGGTCCCGGCGGTGGATCCGGCGGACCCGTACCTGCAGCGGCGTACTTGATACCTGATCGTCTTTTTTACTCATGGCGTGGCGCGACTCTACACCGTGGGGCGGCGAACGAGGAGGCGAGAACCCCCGACGGCGCCGCACCGTGGGGGAACACCGCCGGAACCCCTGGAAAGCAGGGGGTCTTCCCGGAGCCGCGGATCCACCCGCCGCTCCGCGGTACCCCGGCTCCGGTGCTCACGGCAGGGGCCTCACGCTGTCAGGGGAAGGTCGCCCGGAGGAAGGCCAGGACGTCGGCGATCTCCTGGTCGGAGAGCCCCGGCGAGGGCATGCGGCCGGCCCCGTTGGCCATGAGCCGCACCAGCTCCCGGTCCGAATGGTGGCGGACGTGCTCGCCCAGGTCGATCCCCTGGGAGCCGCCGGCGCCGTTCTCCCCGTGGCAGACCTCGCACCTTAGTTCGAACAGCTGCGCGCCCCGGGTGGCATCGCCCTCGAGCTCCAGCGCGCCCAGACCGTTCGCCTCGTCGTCGCCCCCACAGGCCAGGGCCGCCAGGAGCACCGCGCAACCCACCGACCCGCCGAGCCTCATCCTGGTCCCTCTCCGTTCGCTTGCCCGGGGACGGTGGGGACGATCGGCTGCCCGGCGGAAGCCCGCGGGAGGGGCCTCTAGAAGTTGAGGCCCGCGCTGAACCCCACCCCGTGGCCGAGCTCGGCGTCGCGGCCGGTCTCGTAGGTGTTGAGCAGGTAGCGGACCTCGGCCCGGACGTTGACGCTGGAGGTGCGGGCGAGGATCACGCCGGCGCCGCCGAACACGCCCAGGCCGCCGTCGCTGTCGCCGGTCGCGGGATGAAGGGACGAGAGCGAGAGGCCGCCGCCGAGGTAGGGCGACACCGCGCCGTCGGTGAGCGGGTAGTAGCCGCCCAGATCGAGGGCCAAGTAGGCCGCGCCGCCGCCGCCGTAGGCCGAGGCCGCGAAGTCGAAGAGGGCGAAGCGGGCGTCGTAGAGCCCGTAGATCCCGGCGCCGGTAAGGAGCTCGTCGGGACCGCCGGCGGCGAAGGAGAGGCCGCCCAGCCGCACGCCGAAGTACCGGTTGGCGCGTTCGCGCCGGAGCTGCCGCTCCTCCTTCTCGGTCACCGTGTAGATGTCCTGCTTGGTGGAGGCCCGGCCGCCGCTGGCGAGGGCCCGGGCCATCCGCCGGAGCGCCGGCTCCATGTCCTCGGCGCGGCTGACGGCGAGGTGGTCGGCGAACACCGGCGCGTCGCCGGCCAGCGCGTAGGCGCGGACCTGGACAATCGAGGTCTCGCCGAGACGGGTCACGTAGCCGAGCACGAACGCGTCGGCGCCGGAGCGTCCCGCGGCGTCGCGGGCCACGTCGAGGTCCGAGCCCGGCCGCACGTCCTCGGGGACCGGAAAGACCTGGTACCCCTGCTCCGCCAGGTACATCCCGAAGGCCTGGGCGGCGCCGAGCCGCATCGCCTCCGGGAGGTCGATGCCCTCGAACGGGAAGACGAGGAGCCTCGCGCCGGCGGGCGGCGGTTCGGCGAGCGCGGGCGCCGGGGCCAACGCCAGGGCGGCGAGGCCGAGGGCGAGGCCTGCGAGGGAACCGAAGCGGGATGCCATACCGTCCTCCCGGTTGAGATCGGGAGACGGGGGTGCAAGGCGCCGGCCAGCCGGGGCCACTACCGCAAGCAGCCGAAATCCCTACGCTCCATCGCTCCCCCGGGGGGATCGTCCTCCGCCGAGGTGGGGCAGGGATGTCAGGGCCGCACGGGGGGTGCGAGCGCCCGAGCGGATCGGACCTACGCCCCGGGCGGCGTCCGCCGGGCCCGGAACTCCGCCCGGATCTCCTCCTGGAGCTCGGGAGGGAGGGCGGCCACCGCCGGGAAGACCAGCGTCTCCTCCGGCGGCAGGTGGACGGCGAACAGCCGATCCAGCTCGGCGGCCGCCTCCGCGAGGACGGGGACGTGATCGGGAGCGCACGACGGCTCGGCGACGATCGCCCGCCAGGCCGGGGCCCCCAGGGCGATCGCCTGGTCGATCGGGCCGTGCTGCTCCGTCATCCGGGCCAGCACCTCCGCGAGGTCGGGCCGGGCGACCACCAGCCGTGGCCGGATCGTCTCGTCCTCGTCGGCGGCGTGGAGCGGCAGCGCGCCCTCGAAATAGCGCAGGACCCGGCCCGCGGCCTCGGCCAATTCGGCAGACGCGGCGTCCCCCGGTGCTGCCAGCCGGCCGGCGAGGGCGGTGAACCGGCGGATCCGCTGGTGGCAGTCGAGGAGCAGCCCGGCCAGGTCTTCGGCGGGCTTCTTGGCACCCAGGGAAACGAACATCGGCGTCCTCCTCCGGGCCCAACGTTCGGTCCGGCGGAATCGTTCCGATTCGTCGCCGACGGCCCCGGCCCGGGTGATAACCGGCAAGAGCTCCGGGCGCCCGTCGAGGCGCTGGACCGTTGGGCGAGGCGGGTGCGGCCGGACGCTATTCGGGCGCGGCGTTCCCGTGACCGGTGCCGGGGCCGGCCTCCCGGGAAGCGGCCTTCTCGCGGGCCTCGCCGGCGACGAGGGCGAGCCGCAGGGTCTCCCGGGCCACATGAGGCGCCTTCACGTGCCAGATCCCCTCGTTGACGATCACCGTGGAGACCGCCACCTCCGGCGCTTCGGCGGGGGCGTAGCCGACGAACCAGGTGTGGTCGCGGAACGGCTCCTGCTCGTGGAGCGAGCCCGTCTTCCCGGCGGCGGCAGCGGCGAACGCCGGCAGGCGCCGGTTCCGGAAGGCCTTGCGGGCAGTCCCCTCCTTCACGGTCAGCTCCAGCATCGCCGCCAGGTCGGCCGCCACCTCCGGCGTCATCAGCCGCTGGCCCGGCCGCCGTTCCACCGGCAGGCCGTCGAGATCGTCGATCAGGGTGAGCGGCATGGCCACGCCGTCGTTGGCCACGGCGGCGGCGAGCACCGCGCCGTGGAGCGGCGTCAGCCGGACCTCCGGGGAGAAGCCGGCGGCGGTGGTGGCGAAGTCGAACGGCTCCTCGGGGATCAGCGCCGGCGAGGCCTCGAGGACGCTGCCGTCCACCGAGATCGGCGTGTTGAAGAGGAGCTTCTCGGCCTCGTCCCGGAGGAGCGCCGGGGTGAGCTTCCGATCGGCCAGCTTGGCGAAGGCGACGTTGGCGGAGTGGCCCATCGCCTGGGCGAGGCTCAGGCAGCGTCGATCCCGGGACGAGTCCTGGAGGTGCACCGGCCGGATCCGGTGCTTGCCGCCGTGAAAGCAGACCGTCTCCCCCGCCGGGACGCCTTGCTCGAGCAACGCCGCCGCGGTCACCACCTTGAAGACCGAGGCCGCCGGCGACAGGGGCCTGCCGGCGAGCCCGGGGGCCTCCTCCGGCGCCGCCCGGGAGTGCTCGACCAGGGCCAGGATCCGGCCGGTGGACGGCTCGACCGCGACGGAGACACCGTAGGGAACCGGCCGCGCGGCGAGGAGCTTCTCGACCTGCAGCTGGAGCGCCGAATCGATGGAGAGGGTGGCGACGCGGCCGTCCGGCAGGGTCGCCCGGAGCTTGCCATCCGGGCCCTTCGTCGCCTGGCGGAGGAGCGCGAGGGAGTCGATCTCCGCGGGCCCGGGCGGAGGCGGAGGCGGCGGCAGCGACTTCGGCGGCTCCGCCGGGAGGGCGGCGCCGATGGCGGCGAGGAGCACCACCGCGGCGGCGACGAGCAGGGCAAGACGCTTCCCGCGGGCGGGGCGCCGGGGTTCGAGCTCGAAACGAAGGCGGGGGCGTTCCGGGGTGGGCAACGGCAACGGCACTCTCCGGCGACGGTCGGTCGTTCGACCCTACTTCGAGCCAGCGTCCGCCTTCAAGTTTCCGGTCCGCTTTTCCCCGAGGGGCGGACGAGGCTCGACCGGCCGGGCGAGCGGCGGGCCGTGCGCGCCGGCGCGGCGGTGGCCAGGCTTCCCGGATGGCGCTCCCCGTCGAGCCACCCCTCGAGCCGATGCTCGCCCGGAGCGCGGACGAGATCCCCCTGGGCCCGGGCTGGCGCTACGAGCCGAAGTGGGACGGATTTCGGGCGCTCGTCTTCCGGGAGGGCGAGCGGCTCGCCCTGGTCAGCCGCAAGGGGCAGCCGCTCGAGCGCTACTTCCCCGAGCTGCGCGCGCCGCTCCTCGCCGCCCTACCCGCCCGCGCGGTGGTGGACGGCGAGATCGTGGTCCCGGGCGAGCGGGGCCTCGACTTCGACGCCCTGCTACAGCGGATCCACCCGGCGGCCTCGCGGATCACCCGGCTGGCCCGGGAGACTCCGGCCTCGTTCGTCGCCTTCGACCTCCTGGCCAAGGGCGACGAGGACCTCCGGAGCCGGCCGTTCCGGGAGCGGCGGGAGCGGCTCGCCCGATCGGTCGAGGCCGGCGGGCAGGTGCTGCTCACCCCGCAGACCGACGACGGCGCACTGGCGCTCCGCTGGTTCGACCGGTTCCAGGGCGCGGGGATCGAGGGGGTGGTCGCCAAGCGGGAGGAGCTGCCGTACGTCTCCGGCGAGCGGGTGCTGATCAAGGTCAAGCACGAGCGCACCGCCGATTGCGTGGTCGGGGGCTACCGGCTCTCGGAGAAGGGCGGCGGCGTCGCCTCGCTGCTCCTCGGGCTCTACGACGACCAGGGCCGGCTCCGGCACGTCGGCCACGTCTCCGCCTTCAGCGCCGGGCTGCGGCGGAAGCTCCGGGACGAGCTCCGGCACCTCGAGGGCGGCGAGGGGTTCGCGGAGGGCCTCGGGCCGTCGGGCCCGAGCCGCTGGGCCCGGGGGCGCGACACCTCGTGGATCCCGGTGCGGCCGGAGCTGGTGGCCGAGGTCCGGTTCGACCAGCTCCAGGGCGGCCGGTTTCGCCACGCGGCCCAGCTGGTGCGGTTCCGGGCCGACAAGCCGGCCCGGCAGTGCAGCTTCGACCAGGTGCTGCCGCCCCGGCCGTTCACGCTGGGCGAGCTGGCGGGCCTGGCGGAGCGCGCGGTGCCGGTGGAGTCTCACCCGGAGTGAAGGCTTGCTCCCCCCGCCCGCTCACGGCGCGAGCGGCAACGCCGCCCGGGCCACGGGATCGAAGCGGAGCGCGTCGCGGACCTCCTCGTCGGCGAGCCGCCGGAGGCCGCGCTCCGGCACGTCGAGGAAGAGCCCGCCGATCGCCGCGCGATGGAGCGCGAGGACCGGCAGGCCCACCGCGGCCAGCATCCGCTTCACCTGGTGGTGGCGGCCCTCGGTGATCACCAGCTCGACGTCCCGCGGGCCCCGGGCCCGGGCCTCCGCCGGACGGGTCGGGCCGTCGTCGAGGAGCAGGCCGGCCCGGAGCGGCGCGAGGCGCTCCTCCGTCACCTCCGCGCCGACCCGGGCCCGGTAGGTCTTCGGGAGGTGGGCGGCGGGGGAGGTGCCGTGGGCGACCAGGCGCTCGTCGTT